>NZ_JBMDJV010000010.1:0-162648 GCF_057809375.1 Aquitalea sp. FG25 | reverse complement strand
CGACTCCAGAATGGCTGCTTTCTGATACAGAAGCAGCCATTGCTTAGATGGGGGGAATGACAGCTCTGGCCGAACTACTGACTCGACACCCTGCCTTCACGCAGGGTGTTTTCATTTTCGGGTAGTGGTAGAGCACGGAGAACTAGGACTTGACCACCCTCCTCCATCACAGGAAAAGGTAGCAGTAAGGAAGCGTTAGATTTTTGCGACCCGGTGACAAAAGAAGCGCAAATAGTGACAAAAACCCTGCAAATTAGCGGTGACAATAAAAGTGCAAACGAGTGCCAAAACTGCCGCAAAGTTACAGTGGCAAATAACTGCGCGAAAATGTGCAAATAAGGTCGCGACGCTACAAACTCGTGCTGAATTTATATTAGAAGTTCTTTTAATATCGCACGCTAGAAAACAAAAAAGCCATCCGTGTGTGGATGGCTTAAATGATTTATACCGCTAGTGTTCTTGTGGTCGGGGTGAGAAGATTCGAACTTCCGACCCCCTGCACCCCATGCAGGTGCGCTACCAGGCTGCGCTACACCCCGACTCAAGAGAAACGCATTGTAACCGTTTATTTACTATTTGCCAATACCTGAATCAAGCCAGTTCAAAATTGCTTCCAGCTCGGTCCGCACTTCCTGGGCGGTAATCGGGCGTTCCATTTCACCGCCGGCACCCAGCCGCTGGCGCGCGCCTTGAATGGTGAAACCATCGTCGTACAACAAGCCACGAATGCGGCGTACCAGCAGCACTTCGTGGTGCTGGTAATAGCGACGGTTGCCACGGCGCTTGACTAGACGCAGCTGGGAGAATTCCTGCTCCCAGTAGCGCAGCACATGCGGCTTAACTCCGGTCAGCTCGCTGACTTCGCTGATGGTGAAGTAGCGCTTGGACGGGATTGCCGGCAAATCAGCCTTGCTTGTTAGCATGGTATTGCTCAACCATTCCTTTGAGTTTCTGACTGGCGTGGAAGGTCACCACGCGGCGTGCCGTGATGGGAATTTCTTCCCCGGTCTTGGGATTACGGCCCGGACGTTGCGGCTTGTCACGCAGCTGGAAATTGCCAAATCCGGACAGTTTTACCGAATCGCCCGCTTCCAGTGCAATACGGATTTCCTCGAAAAACGTTTCTACCATGTCCTTGGCTTCACGCTTGTTCAGACCTACCTGGTCAAACAACAGGTCGGCCAACTCAGCCTTGGTCAAAGTCATGACTACCCCTTAACTTCTTGAATATACAGATGGAAGGCGGACATTATGCCACGCCTTCCGGCAATATTGGCTTACAGTCGCAGCTGGGCCGCGTGGCTGGCAGCAACGGCATCCAGCAGCTTCTGGATGGCTGGCTCGACATCTTCGTCAGTCAGGGTACGGGCATCATCCTGCAACACCACACGGAAAGCCAGGCTCTTCTTGCCCTCTTCCACACCCTTGCCACGATAGACATCAAACAAGGCCACTTCCTTCACCAGCGCGGATGCGTTCTGACGGAAAGTGTCCAGCATAGCAGCAACCGTTACCTGCTCGTCAACCACCAGCGCCAGATCGCGACGTACCGGCTGCAGCTTGCTGACCGGTTGAGCCTTGACGGCGGCACGTTGTTCGACAGCAGCCAAATCCAGTTCAAACAGCACCGGCGGCGTCGGCAGGCCATATTGCTGCGCCCACTTGGGATGCAGCTCACCCATTACGCCAATCATCTTGCCGTTCATGCTGATCTCGGCGCAACGGCCAGGATGGAAAGCCGGATGGCTGGCTTTGATAAAGCTGGCTTGCGCTGGCAGCAGCAGGGCTTCCACATCGGCTTTTACATCGTAAAAATCGATGCGTTCCGCCTTGGCACCCCATTGCTCGGCAACGCGCGGGCCCCATGCCAAACCAGCCACTTTTTCCGGCTGGGTGGTTTCGTCGGCCTTGCCCGCAGCATTCTTGCCAAACACGCGGGCTACTTCGAATACGCGCACGCGTGGCTGTTTGCGGTTGAGGTTGCCTTGCAGCACATTGACCAGGCCGCCAATCAGCGACGAGCGCATCACGCTCATTTGCGAGGCAATCGGGTTGATCAGGCGTACCGGGTCGGTATTACCGGCGAAGTCGCGCTCCCAGGCTTCTTCGACAAAGGCGTAGCTGACCACTTCCTGATAATCACGACCTGCCAGGAAATGGCGGATGTCTTCACGTGGGCGACGCTCTTCCGGCAGCGCCAGCATGCGCAGGCGGGCAGCCGGTGCTTCGTAGGGGATGGCATCGTAACCGTGTACGCGGGCCACTTCCTCGATCAGGTCTTCTTCGATCTCGATGTCGTAGCGGAAGGACGGTGCATGCACCAGGAAGCCATCTTCCAGCGTATCGAAAGCCAGGCCCAGACGCGCAAGAATGGTGGAAATCTGCTCGGCCGACAGGGTAATACCCAGCAGGCGGGCCACACGCGCGGTGCGAACTTTTACGCCATTGCGGGTTGGCAGCTCACCAAGCTGCTCATTCAGCGGACCGGCCTCGCCACCACAGATGGACAGCACCAGCTCGGTGGCGCGCTCCATGGCGGCACGTTGCAGTTCGAAATCCACGCCACGTTCGTAGCGGAAGGAAGAGTCGGAACCGAAGCCCCAGGCGCGGGCTTTACCGGCAATGGCTGCCGGAGCAAAGAAGGCACTTTCCAGCATGATGTCGGCGCTGGTGCTGGTGACACCGCTTTCTTCACCACCCATGATGCCGGCAATGGCCAACACCTTGGCGTCATCGGCAATCACCAGATTGTCTTCGGCCAGGGTGACGGTTTTCTCGTTCAGGCACAGCAGCTGATCGCCAGCCTTGGCCATGCGCACGGTGATACCACCGTTCAGCTTGGCCAGATCGAAGGCGTGCATCGGCTGACCTTGTTCCAGCAGCACATAATTGGTGACATCAACGATGGCAGAAATGGAACGCAGGCCGGAGCGCTCCAGACGGCGCTTCATCCAGTCCGGGGTCGGTGCGGCTGCATTCACACTGCGGATGACGCGGCCAATATAGCGACCACAGGCTTGCGGCGCAGTAATAGCCACCGGCACCACGTCGTCGATTTGCGGCGCGATAGCGGTGATGGCTTGCGGCTGCAGTGCAGCGCCAGTCAGCGCAGCGACTTCGCGGGCAATGCCCTTGATGGACAGACAGTCAGCACGGTTAGGAGTGATTTTCAGCGTAAACAGCTGATCGTCCAGACCCAGATAGTCGCGGATGTTCTGGCCCACCGGCGCATCAGCCGGCAGCAACATCAGGCCGTCCACATCTTCCGGTACGCCCAGCTCCTTGCCGGAACACAGCATGCCGCCGGACTCCACGCCGCGCATCTTGGTGGGCTTGATCTTGAAATCACCCGGCAATACCGCACCCGGCAGTGCAACCGGCACGCGCACACCGACGGCCACATTCGGTGCGCCACACACGATCTGCACCAGTTCGCCAGTACCAACGTCTACCTTGGTCACACGCAGGCGGTCAGCGTTTTCGTGCTTGACGCATTCCTTGACTTCGCCAATCACCACACCGCTAAACGCCGGTGCGGCGGCGGTGGTTTCTTCCACTTCCAGACCGGCCATGGTCAGCAGGTAGGACAGTTCCTCGCTGGAAAGGGAAGGATTAACCCAGTTTCTCAGCCATTGTTCGGAGAATTGCATTGTTTATCCCTGCCTGCGATTAATTGAACTGTTTGAGGAAGTTGAGATCGTTCTCAAAGAACAGTCGCAGGTCATTCACGCCATAACGCAGCATGGCGAAACGGTCCAGACCGATGCCGAAGGCAAAGCCGCTGTACTTTTCCGGATCGATATTCACATTGCGCAGCACATTGGGGTGCACCATGCCGCAGCCACCCACTTCCAGCCAGCCACGTTCGCCCAGCACGTCGATTTCGGCGGACGGCTCGGTGAAGGGGAAGAAGGACGGACGGAAGCGCACTTGCAGGTCGTCACGCTCGAAGAAGCGACGCAGGAAGTCGGTCACCACGGCCTTGAGGTCGGCAAAGGACACGCCCTCTTCCACCCACAGGCCTTCCATCTGGTGGAACATCGGCGAATGGGTGGCATCAGAGTCCACACGGTATACACGCCCCGGAGCCACAATCTTGATCGGCGGCTCGTTATTGAGCATGTAGCGCACCTGGATCGGGCTGGTATGGGTACGCAGCACATCACCACCTTCTACATAGAAGGTATCGGCCATGGCGCGGGCCGGGTGGTTTTCCGGAATGTTCAGTGCCTGGAAATTGTGGAAGTCGGTTTCGATTTCCGGGCCATCGGCCACCTGGAAACCCATGGAGCGGAACAGGGTGGCAATACGCTCCAGCGTCAGTGCCACCGGGTGCAGGCCACCGGTGGACAAGCCACGGCCCGGCAGGGTCACATCCAGCGACTCGGCCGCCAGCTGAGCTTCCAGCTTCTGGGCATTGATCAGGTCGCGGCGGGCATTGTGGGCGGTTTCGAAAGCCTGCTTGGCCACATTGATGGTGGCACCGGCGGCCTTGCGCTCCTCGGGAGGAAGCTTGCCCAATTGTTTGAGGAGTTCGGTCAGCTCGCCGCTCTTGCCGAGATAGCGCGCCTTGACCTGCTCCAGTTCGATGAGGTCGGACACTGCCTCGACGGCAGCCAGACCGGCTTGGAGAATCGCGTCAACGTTAGTCATTGGGTCTCACACCGTATGCGTCTTTCCGGCCTTTCGGCTAGCGATGTGGCACCCACTACACGACATCAGAGGTACCTTGCATCAACCGACAGACCGGAACAAAAAGGCTGACCACACTCATGGCAGTCTGGTCAACGCTCTTGCAACATCTTTACCACAGGCAAATGAAAAAAAAGGGAGGCATTAGCCTCCCCTTTTACAGTCTTGCTATCAAGCGAGGCTAGCTTTCGCCTTTTCAACGAGCTGAGCGAAAACCGGCTTGTCGAACACGGCCAGGTCGGCCAGGACCTTACGGTCGATTTCGATAGCAGCCTTCTTCAGACCGTTCATGAATTTGCTGTACGGCAGGCCGTTTTCACGCGCAGCGGCGTTGATACGGGCAATCCACAGCTGACGGAACTGACGCTTTTTCTGACGACGGTCGCGGTAGGCATATTGACCCGCCTTCATCACCGCCTGTTTGGCGATGCGATAGACGTTCTTGCGACGGCCGCGATAGCCTTTCGCCAGGGCAAGGATTTTCTTGTGACGAGCACGTGCGGTTACACCGCGTTTAACGCGTGGCATTATTCAGTCTCCTTATGCGTAGGGCAGCATGGCGCGAACAGAAGCCATGTTGGTAGCGTGTACCAGCGTGGTACCGCGCAACTGGCGCTTGTTCTTGGTGGTTTTCTTGGTCAGGATGTGACGCTTGAACGCATAAGAGCGTTTTACACCGCCATTGCCCAGCACGTTGAGACGCTTTTTCGCGCTCGACTTGGTCTTCATTTTCGGCATGGAAAACTCCTGCAGAATTTCTGAGTTAGATTAGACACAGGGTGACCCGAAGGTACTTGAAACCACTGCGTCACGCTTTTACGCAGGGCGTTACCGCCCCACAAAATCAACACGGCAGGGTAGACCCTGCCGTATCGAGGAAACGATTATACCCGATTATTTCTTTTTCGGGGCAATCATCATCACCATTTGACGACCTTCCAGCTTGGGAAACTGCTCCACTGTCGCAATTTCAGCCAAATCAGCCTCAACACGCTTGAGCAGTGCCAGACCGATGTCCTGGTGAGCCATTTCACGACCACGGAAACGCAGGGTGATTTTGGCTTTGTCGCCTTCATTGAGGAAACGGATCAGGTTACGCAGCTTGACGTTGTAGTCGCCATCATCAGTGCCCGGACGGAACTTGATTTCCTTGATCTGGACCTGTTTCTGCTTCTGCTTGGCTTCGTGACGCTTCTTCGACTGTTCGTACTTGAACTTGCCGTAGTCCATCAGCTTGCAGACCGGGGGCTGAGCGGTCGGGGAAATTTCCACCAGATCCACATCATTTTCCTCGGCCAGTGCCATTGCCTCACGCAGACTGACAACGCCAATCTGCTCACCTTCCATACCTACCAGACGAATCTCGCGAGCGGTAATCTCGCCGTTAATCCGTGCTTCGCGTTCCTGAGCTATAGCCAAATCTCCTATTAATCTATCAAATGCCTGCCGTTGCCGGATCAGGCCTCGGGCATCTCAGCCTTGAGGCGGGCAATGAATGCATCCAGCGTGAGCTGACCCAGGTCTTCACCACGGGCGCGCACGGCAACCAGTTCGCCTGCTTTTTCCTTGTCGCCCACGATGATCTGGTACGGCAGCTTTTGCAGACTGTGCTCGCGGATTTTATAGCCGATCTTCTCGTTTCTCAAGTCAAGATCAACGCGGAAGCCTTGTTTCTTCAATGTTTCCGCGATTTGTGCAGCATAATCCGCCTGCGCTTCGGTGATATTCATCACCACCATCTGTACCGGAGCCAGCCACAAGGGGAAAGCACCGGCGTGGTTTTCAATCAGAATACCCAGGAAGCGTTCCAGCGAACCGAGTGCTGCGCGGTGCAGCATGACCGGGCGCTTGCGGCTGTTGTCATCAGCCACATATTCGGCATCCAGACTTTCCGGCAGCATGAAGTCCAGCTGCAAAGTACCACACTGCCAGGAGCGACCCAGCGCATCCTTAACGTGATATTCAATCTTGGGGCCATAGAACGCGCCCTCGCCCGGCAACTCCTCCCAGGCAACACCGCAGGCTTGCAGCGCTTCACGCATGCCTTGCTCGGCCTTGTCCCAGGTTTCTTCAGCACCCAGACGTTTTTCCGGACGCAGCGCCAGCTTGATCGACACCTTGTCAAAACCAAAGCGCTCGTACACTTCCATCACCAGACGATGAAAGTCCTTGGCTTCCTGGTTGATCTGATCTTCAGTGCAGAAGATATGGCCATCATCCTGTACAAAACCGCGTACGCGCATGATGCCGTGCAGCGCACCACCCGGCTCGTTACGGTGACAGGAGCCAAACTCGGCATAACGCAGCGGCAGGTCACGGTAGGAACGCAGGCCGCTGTTGAAAATCTGGATATGACCCGGGCAGTTCATCGGCTTGACAGCGTAGTCGCGCTTTTCCGACTCGGTGATGAACATGTTTTCCTTGTAGTTTTGCCAGTGACCTGACTTCTTCCACAATTCCACATCCATCATCATCGGCGTACGAACTTCCTGATAGCCCTCTTTCACCAGCTTGCCGCGCATGTATTGCTCGACGTTCTGCCACAGCTGCCAGCCCTTAGGGTGCCAGAACACCATGCCCGGTGCTTCGTCCTGCAGGTGGAACAGGTCCAGCTGCACACCCAGCTTGCGGTGGTCGCGCTTTTCCGCCTCTTCCAGCATATAGAGGTAGGCTTCCAGGTCTTCTTTCTTGGCCCAGGCCGTACCGTAGATACGCTGCAGCATTTCGTTCTTGCTGTCGCCGCGCCAGTAAGCACCGGCCACCTTCATCAGCTTGAACACCTTGAGCTTGCCGGTGGACGGCACGTGCGGGCCACGACACAGGTCGGTGAATTCACCCTCGCGATACAGGCTCAGCACCTGATCCGCAGGAATGGACTCGATGATCTCGGCCTTGTAAGCCTCGCCAATGCTCTTGAAGTAAGCCACCGCCTCATCACGCGACAACTCGTAGCGCTCGACCGGAATGTCCTTCTTGGCCAGTTCGCTCATCTTCTTTTCGATGGCCGTCAGGTCTTCCGGGGTAAACGGGCGCTTGTAGGCAAAGTCGTAATAGAAACCGTTTTCGATTTCCGGCCCGATGGTGACCTGCGCCTCCGGGAACAACTCTTTCACGGCATAAGCCAGCAAGTGAGCGGTGGAGTGGCGAATGATGCCAAGGCCATCAGCATCCTTGTCGGTCACGATGGCCAGGTCGGCATTGCGGTCGATGCTGTACGAGGTATCCACCAGCACGCCATCAACGCGGCCTGCCAGCGCAGCGCGCGCCAGACCGGTACCGATGGACGCAGCCACTTCATGAACCGTTACCGGTTTGTCGAAGGATCGAACCGAGCCGTCAGGCAGGCGAATGTCAGGCATGTCAACTCCAAACAGGGCGTAATATCGTTGCGAAGAGTAAAAAAAAAAGAGCGGCCTGAGCCGCTCTTTTTTGCATGGTACAACCCGCAAGGCTCAGCTAACGTGAGAATGTCGGGTTGTGGTAGTTCGCCAGTGTTTCATCTGGGATAACTCCATGCTGTGTATTTGGTAGGCACGATTGGACTCGAACCAACGACCCCCACCATGTCAAGGTGGTGCTCTAACCAGCTGAGCTACGTGCCTGTCGTCGAGTTGGCAATACTAAATGCCCGACGACGAAAAAGCAAGCCCGGGCAAAGACAATCGGCAAAATGCGGCGCCACTGCGCATCGTCATCCCCAATGCAAGCCGACGCCATCAAATACGGCGCAGTAAACGGTTTTTCCCTGTCACCGTAGCAACAGCACGCCCTCCCACTGCTTGCTGTATACTAGCGCGCTGATTTTGCATAACAAATACACCCCATGCTGAAGTTTACCGTACACAAAACATCCGGCGGCGCGCGTCGCGGGACGCTGGAACTCAACCACGGCACCGTGGAAACCCCGGTTTTTCAGCCGGTAGGCACCTATGGCTCAGTCAAGGCCATGAGTCCGGTAGAGCTGAATGACATCGGCGCCCAGATCATTCTGGGCAACACCTTTCACCTGTGGCTGCGCCCAGGCCTGGAGGTGATCGAGCAGTTTGGCGGCCTGCACGAATTCATCGGCTGGGACAAACCCATTCTGACTGACTCGGGCGGCTTTCAGGTGTTCAGCCTGGCCGACATGCGCAAGCTGACCGAGGAAGGCTGCACCTTCCAAAGCCCGATCAACGGCAACAAGCTGTTCTTGAGCCCGGAAATCTCGATGAAAATCCAGACCGTGCTCAATTCAGACATCGTGATGCAGCTGGACGAATGCACGCCGGGCCAGGTGGATCATGCTACTGCGCAAAAATCACTGCAGATGAGCCTGCGCTGGGCGGAGCGCTCGCGCCGTGCCTTTGACGACCTGAAAAATCCCAATGCTCTGTTTGGCATCGTGCAAGGCAATCTGTATACCGACTTGCGCCAGGAATCGCTGGAGGGCTTGATGCAGGTGGGCTTTGATGGCTACGCCATCGGAGGCCTGTCGGTGGGCGAGCCAAAGCCGGAAATGTACCGCATGCTGAACGAGCTGAACGGCATGCTGCCGGCTGACAAGCCGCACTACCTGATGGGCGTGGGCACACCGGAAGACCTGGTGCACGGCGTGGCCAACGGTATCGACATGTTCGACTGCGTCATGCCCACCCGTAATGCCCGTAATGGCTGGATCTTTACCCAGTACGGCGACGTGAAGATCAAGAACGCGCGCTACAAGGATGACAAAAAACCGCTGGACGAAGAATGTGGCTGCTATGCCTGCCGCAACTTCAGCCGCGCCTATCTGCACCACCTGCACCGCGTGGGCGAAATCCTGGGCGCACGCCTGAACACCATTCATAACCTGTACTACTACCAGGAACTGATGCGCGAAATGCGCAAGGCAATCGAGGAAGACCGCTTTGCCGACTTCCGCCTGGAGTTTGCCGCCAAGCGCGCACGCGGCGTGGCATAAGTGCGGGAACCGCCTGCTTTGGCGGCGAGTCAGAGCCTGCGGGCATACCCAACGGTTGGAAAAGAAACGCAGCGTGGCTACAATGGCCCGTTTGTATTAACAACACTTAAATAACAAAGGGAGCAAACAATGCCCTTCATCGATAAAGCTTTCGCCGCTGGTGCTGCACCGGGTGGTTTTGACATCATGTCTTTTCTGCCCATGATCGTCATTTTCGTACTGTTCTGGTTTCTGATGGTTCGTCCGCAGCAGAAGAAAATGAAAGAACACCAGAAGATGCTGTCAGAAATCCAGAAGGGTGACGAAGTTATTACCCAGGGCGGCATACTGGGCCGCGTAGTAAAGTCCGGTGAGCAGTTTCTGACCCTGGAAATCGCCAATGGCGTGGAAATCAATGTGCAGCGCCCGGCCGTTACCGGCAAGGTGGAAAAGGGCACGCTGAAGTCCCTGTAATTCCCCAGCATGGCCGTCAGCCCGGAACCTCCGGATGACGGCCAGTTTCGTTTCCTAGCTCCGATATCACTCATGAACCGCTATCCTCTCTGGAAATACCTCGTCATTGCGGTAGCCCTGATCATTGCCACGATCTACACGCTACCCAACTTTTACGGCGAGACTCCCGCGGTACAGGTCTCCAGCACCCGCCAGTCCATTCCGGTGGACACCGCCCTGATGGGCCGCGTGGAAGAGGCTCTGAAAGCCCAGAACATCAGCCCGGACGGTCTTTACCTGGACGGCAGCAGCCTGAAGATCCGCTTCAAGGATGCCGACACCCAGATCAAGGCGCGCGATGCCATCCAGCACGCCCTGGGTGACAGCTACATCATCGCGCTTAACCTGCTGCCAGCATCCCCGCAGTGGCTGGCCGACCTGAAGGCCTACCCCATGTTCCTGGGTCTGGACTTGCGCGGTGGCGTGCATTTCCTGCTGCAGGTGGACATGCAGGCGGCCATCGATAAAACCATGGAACGCTACGCTGGCGACATCCGCCGCGAGCTGAAGAACAAGCAAGTGCGCTACGGCACCATCAAGCGCAATGGCAATGTGCTGGAAGTGCAGCTGCGTGACGCCGACACCCTGAAGGCTGCGCAGGCAGTGGTCAGCCGCACCCTGCCCACCCTGGTACTGAACAGTGACGATGCCGCTTACAAGCTGACTGCCACGCTGAAGCCTGAAGAGGTCATCAAGATTCAGGGCGATGCCGTCAAGCAGAACATCTCCACCCTGCACAACCGGGTAAACGAGCTGGGTACTTCTGAACCCATCATCCAGCAGGCTGGCCCCAACCGCATCGTGGTTGAGCTGCCGGGTATTCAGGATACCGCCCGCGCCAAGGACATCATCGGCCGTACCGCCACACTGGAAGTACGCATGGTGGAAGACGACCAGGGCAAGGTCAATGATGCACTGGCTGGCAACATTCCGGCGGGTTACGACCTGCTGGATGAAGCCACCTCGCATGGCGACAGCAAGATCCTGGTGAAGAAGGACGTGGAACTGACCGGCGACAACATCAACGACGCGCAAGCGGGCTTTGATGAAAACGGCGCCCCGGCGGTACACATCAATCTGGATTCCACCGGCGCTTCCATTTTCCGTCAGGTGACTGCCGAAAACATCGGCAAGCGCATGGCGATGATTCTGGTAGAAAAAGGCCGTGCCGAAGTGGTGACTGCCCCGGTGATCCGTTCGGAAATCGGTGGTGGCCGCGTGCAGATCTCCGGCAGCATGAACCCGGCTGAAGCCAATGACACCGCCCTCTTGCTGCGTGCCGGTTCGCTGGCCGCACCGATGAACATCATCGAAGAGCGCACCGTTGGCCCGAGCCTGGGCAAGGAAAACATTGATAAGGGCTTCCACTCCACCCTGTGGGGCTTTGCTGCCATCGCAGTGTTCATGGTGATCTACTACGGCGTGTTTGGCGTGTTCTCGGCCATCTCGCTGGCGGTCAACGTGTTCCTGCTGCTGGCCATCCTGTCTATCCTGCAGGCCACGCTCACCCTGCCCGGCATTGCCGCCATCGCGCTGGCGCTGGGTATGGCGATTGATGCCAACGTGCTGATCAACGAGCGTATCCGTGAAGAGCTGCGCAATGGCGTACCGCCGCACTCGGCCATCCAGGCCGGTTACGGTCACGCCTGGGCAACGATTCTGGACTCCAACGTCACCACCCTGATTGCCGGTCTGGCCTTGCTGATTTTCGGCACCGGCCCGGTGCGCGGTTTTGCCGTGGTGCACTGCATCGGTATTCTGACCTCCATGTTCTCCGCCGTGCTGGTTTCGCGCGGTCTGGTGAACCTGTGGTACGGCCGCCGTCGCAAACTGACCTCGCTGGCCATTGGCCAGGTGTGGAAACCTGAGAAATAAGGACAGGACAGACAATGGAGCTTTTCCGCATCAAACGGGACATCCCGTTCATGAGCTACGGCAAGCTGACCACGGCAATCTCGCTGGTCACCTTCATTCTTGCCGTGTTCTTCCTGGCCACACGCGGTCTTAACTACAGTGTCGAATTCACTGGCGGCACGGTACTGGAAGTGCAGTACCAGCAGTCGGCCGACCTTAATTTGATCCGCGATTCGGTCGACAGCCTGAAGCTGGGCGAAGCCACGGTGCAAAGCCTGGGCAGCAGCAGTGATGTGATGATCCGCCTGCCCAACAAGCCGGGCACCACCTCCGCCCAGCTATCGGACAAGGTGATGAGCCTGCTCAAGGCCAAGGACAGCACCGTGCAGCTGCGCAAGGTGGACTTTGTCGGCCCCAGCGTGGGTGAGGAGCTGGTGACCCACGGCCTGACTGCCGCCATTCTGGTGTGTCTGGGCATCATGGCCTACCTGGCGCTGCGCTTTGAATGGCGCTTTGCCGTGTCGGCCATCATCGCCAACATGCACGACGTGGTGATTATTCTTGGCTGCTTTGCCTTCTTCCGCTGGGAATTCTCGCTGACCGTACTGGCCGGTGTGCTGGCGGTACTGGGTTACTCGGTGAACGAATCGGTGGTGGTGTTTGACCGTATCCGGGAAAACTTCCGCAAACCCGGCCTGCGTGGCAAAACCACGGCCAGCATCATCGACAACGCCATTACCGCCACCATGAGCCGTACCATCATCACCCACTTTTCTACTGAGATGATGGTCGTGTCGATGCTGGTTTTCGGCGGCCCGGCGCTGCACGGTTTTGCCATGGCGCTGACCATCGGCATCATCTTCGGCATTTACTCCTCGGTGCTGGTGGCCAGCCCGATCGCACTGTGGCTGGGTGTCAGCCGCGAGCACATGATCAAGCCGACCAAACCGAAAGAAGAAGCAGTGGTCTGAGCCTGACCCTGCACTTGCTGTCACGACTGGCCGGCTTGTCCGGCCAGTTTTTCATCCCACCCAGATCAATACGGACCCCCATGGAAGCCATCACTTTTCTGCTCGACTTCATCCTGCATATCGATGTCCACCTTGCCCAATTGGTGGCCCAGTACGGGGTATGGATTTATGCCATCCTATTCCTGATCATTTTTTGCGAAACCGGCCTGGTGGTCACGCCCTTCCTGCCGGGCGACTCGCTGCTGTTCGTTGCCGGCGCACTCGCCGCCATGGGCAAGATGGATATACACATGCTGGTGCTGCTGCTAACCGTGGCCGGCATCCTGGGCAATACCACCAACTACACCATCGGCAAACTGCTGGGCGCACGGCTGTTACAACGTTTTCCACGGTTGATCAAACCGGAATACCTGGCCAAAACCCACGCCTTTTACGACCGTCACGGCGGCAAAACCATCATCTTCACCCGCTTTGTGCCCATCATCCGTACCTTTGCGCCCTTCGTGGCGGGCATTGGCAGCATGGGCTATCGCCAGTTCACCGTGTACAACGTCGCCGGGGCGGTATTGTGGGTGGCCGGTTTCTGCTACGCCGGTTACTTCTTTGGCAACCTGCCTTTCGTACGCAAAAACCTGGAACTGCTGATCTTCGGCATCATCATTGTGTCCTTCCTGCCCGCCATTATTGAATTCTGGCGGCACAAGCGCGCGGCACAGCGCCAGTAAGCCCTACCCGCTCCCGCCTGCAGCGGCGGGAGCATTGCCCTACCCTTCCTGCCCGTCCGGCATTATCATCCTTGGCCTATGAAACGCATTCACAAGCTCCCAGATCACCTGATCAACCAGATTGCCGCTGGCGAGGTGGTGGAACGCCCGGCTTCTGCGCTGAAGGAAATGCTGGAAAACAGCCTGGATGCCGGTGCCAGCAAGATCACCGTCGACTTGGCCCAGGGTGGCATCAAGCTAATCCGCGTCACTGATAACGGCGGCGGCATTGCGGCGGATGACTTGCCGCTGGCACTGGACCGCCACGCCACCAGCAAGATTGCCTCGCTGGATGAGCTGGAACAGGTAGGCACGCTGGGCTTTCGCGGTGAAGGGCTGGCCAGCGTCGCCTCCGTGTCGCGCCTCACCCTCACCAGTCGCCCGCACGCTGCCGAGCACGCCTACCAGATCATCGCCATCGACGGCGCACTGCACCCGGTAGAGCCCGCAGCGCACGCCCCCGGCACCAGCGTGGAAGTGGTGGACCTGTACTTCAACACCCCGGCGCGGCGCAAATTCCTAAAAAGTGAAAACACCGAATACGCCCACTGCGAGGCCACGTTCGAGCGCATTGCGCTGGCGCATCCGCAGGTGGAATTCATGCTGCGCCACAATGGCAAGGTAATCTGGCGCTTGCCTGCGCAGGACATGCAGGCACGGGCGGCAGTGCTGCTGGGCAAGGATTTCATTGCCGAAGCCATCACGGTGGAAACCGCCGCAGGCAGCATGACGCTGAGTGGCTTTGTCGGCTCGCCCACCTATTCCAAGGCCAGCCGCGACGCACAGTATTTTTATGTGAATGGCCGCTTTGTGCGTGATAAAACCGCCCAGCACGCGCTGCGTCAGGCTTACCGCGATGTACTGCATCACGACCGCCACCCGGTGTATGCGCTATTCCTGTCGATGGACCCGGCCGGGGTGGACGTCAATGTCCACCCCACCAAGATCGAGGTGCGCTTTCGCGAAAGCCAGGCCATTCACCAGTTTCTGTTTCACAGCATCAACAAGGCACTGGCAGCCACCACAGCGGGCAGCAGCAGCCCGGTACCGGCGCAGGGCGACATCAACACCAGCGCCAGTAGCACCGAGCCGCAAGCCGCCCTGTTTCCGCCGCGCAACCCGGCACCGGTATCTACTGGCAGCAGCCACACCCCGGCGCGGCCCTTCAGCTATCAGCAACAAAGCATCCCCTTGCATGTCGCCCGTGAAGCCATCGGCACTTACGACAAGATGTTTTCCGGCCTGCGCGAAGAAGAAAGCCGTCTTGCCGACAGCACCCCGCAGCAGCAGCCGGGCTTGCCCGCCATGCTGTCACCAACGCAGTTGCAGGCACTGCCGCAAGCCAGCGAGGGCATTCCGCCACTGGGCTTTGCGCTGGCCCAGTTGCACGGCGTGTATATCCTCAGCCAATGCGAGGACGGGCTGATTGTGGTGGACATGCACGCCGCCCACGAACGCATTGTCTACGAACGGCTGAAAACCGCACTGGAAGCCGACACCATCCCGATGCAGCCCTTGCTGCTGCCGGTATCGTTTGCCGCCGACCGCATGGAAGTGGCCACCGTGCACGAGCATGGCGAGCAGATGAAACAACTGGGGGTGGAGCTGGCACCCCTATCCCCCACCCAGATTGCGGTGCGCGGCGTACCAGTGTGGCTGCAGGACGGCAACCCGGTGGATCTGGCCCGCGCCGTACTGAAGGATGTGCGCGAGTTCGGCCTCAGCCAGGTGCTGACCGAGCGCCGCAATGAGCTGCTGGCCACCATGGCCTGCCACGGCGCAGTACGCGCCAACCGCCAGTTGACGCTGACCGAAATGAACGCGCTGCTGCGCGATATGGAAAACACCGAACGCTCCAACCAGTGCAATCATGGCCGCCCCACCTGGTCGCGGCTGAGCATGAAAGACCTGGACAATCTGTTCATGCGCGGGCGCTGAACCACACCAGACAACAAGACAGAACACGTATGGCCAAATTGTTTTTCCGCTATGCCGCCATTATTCATCCCTATTGAAGATACATAGTTCTATGGAGTATTGCCGTTCAGGCACAGATTGTAAGCGCTAGCCTCTGGCACACGAGCTGAAGCAATGCATTGTAAAATTCATTGCCATACCCTAATCTTACAAACAATGACACTTGAACTATTCGCTCAAGTGCGACAGTTTTGAGTTAAAGGAATGCCATGGCCCGTATGTTCTATAGGTACTCGGCGATGAACGCCGGTAAGAGCACATATCTTCTCCAAGTTGCACACAATTACAACGAGAACGGGAATGATGTTTTTCTGCTGACGTCTGCTTTGGATGGGCGGGATGGTTTTGGAGTAATAGCATCTCGAATCGGATTGCGCCGGGAAGCAGTGGCATACACCCCAGACACCAACTTCAATGAATTACTCAAGGATGTAACTGTTGCGTGCGTTCTGATTGATGAAGCTCAATTCCTCACTTTTGAGCAAGTTCGTCAGTTACACCAGTGGGTTCATACCCGGGGGATACCAGTGATGTGCTTCGGCATTCGCTCAGACTTTCAGGGAAATCCCTTTCCAGGTTCAGCTGCACTTCTGACACTTGCCGATGACCTCGAGGAAATTCGAACGGTGTGTGCATGCGGTAAGCGCGCTACTATGAACATTCGCACGACAGAAACCGGTGTGAGGATACGAGAAGGGGTGCAGGTACTGATTGGCGGGAACAATCGCTATCGCCAAGTATGTGCCAAGTGTTTCTATAATTGACTACCCTCATCCCAACGGGCTTCTAGCCGGTTGGGATTTCTAATGCCATGTTCGTATCAACTAAAGTTAAAGTCATCACTGACGAAACGGGAGCATATGTTGAGGTCCCGGGCTTGCTAACTCCCGTAGGAATCTTGACCCCATTGCTCGACTACATCCTTGCTCGACAGCATGCACGGAGCATTGCCTGGATGAGCAAGGTCGTACGGTCCGTCCAGATGTTCCTGGAATACCTACAGGCCAACCCTCAGCAACACGATACACCGCTGCTATTCAACAATTTTGCTCAACGCCTGTACAGCGGTACATTCGACCGGATAACAGGCCTAGACGGGAGTGGCCTCTGCTGGAGCCCCCGTTCAAATGCAGATGCGCGCAATATCATCTCAGACCTGACATTATTCTTTGATTGGATGGTAGAGAATAACCTGACAGCCACTGCTTTAAATCCGAAAGTGAAGGCAAATATTTATGACATGTATTGGCGTAGACTTGCTCAGCAATATAGAAGAGACAACGCCCTTCTAGGCCATCTGTGGTCAAACAATGACAGTATTCCACAAGCTCGTAAGGTTCCCTCACGCCACGCCCCATTGGTGTCCCGAGCGGAGCCACCCGCATTCCCTGATGACCGATTCTGGGACCTTGTTACAAAAGGCTTCAAGGTTGGCAATCGGATTGACTATCGCGCAATTTTGATTACGCTCCTGCTCCATGCTGCAGGTTTTCGGGAGTCGGAGCCTTTCCATCTGTTCATCGAAGACGTTATTCCAGACCCACGTAATCCGAAGACAGCTCTAGTTCGTATTCACCATCCATCAGAGGGGTTTGCACCTGACAGTTGGCGAGATGCATTAGGACGCTCTCGGCGCGGTAATCGTGCCACTTACCTGGCTGAGAAATTTGGCCTGACACCGCGCGATGCAATGCTGGATACGCGCCAAGCCGGCTGGAAAGGCGGGCTACACGATGGTAAATATTACAAGCAAGCTCACTGGTTTGAGCCGGAATATGGCGAGCTATTTCTTGCGGTCTGGCAAAAATATCTACATCAAGTTGCTAGCGTTGCCCGCACCCATCCGTTTGCACTCGTCAACCTCACGCGCGAACCGCTCGGTGGAATGTGCACCATCGCTCAGTATCGGAAGGCTCATGCCTTAGCCTGTAGGCGCATTGGCTTGAAAGTTGCCAAACACCTCGGAACAACACCTCATGGCCACCGCCACGCATATGGTCGTCGGCTAGCCAAGGCCGGGGTGGATAAAACTATGATTCGTCGCTTCATGCACCATTCTTCGATGGAAAGCCAGGAAGTGTACACACAGCCCTCGTCAACAGAAATCCAGCTCGCCCTTGAAAGTGCTGCAGACAAACTTGCACATATCGTAAATACACCTCCGGTGATATCTATGACTCAACTTCTTGGACTGGAGGTAGCAGGTGATTAAGGTACGACATCCAGATGCAGTTCTTGCAGCACTACTAGCTAGTAAGCCTGCTGTAGATATGCGTGTTAAATTGGAAGCCATTCATACTTTATGTAAATTGCGATTTGAGTCTAACGAGCGGGACTTCTCGCTCCCGGTTATCGGCCGACTGGTAACGGAAAAGGGTCTAATGAATGGCAGAACTCTAGAGAATAAAACCGCAGTACGCTATCGAGACCTAATTGGTGCATGGCAACAATATTCTGACCACCAATGGCTGGGTGATAAAACTACGCTACCTGACTCACATCCAGATGCTCTACTGATGGCGATTTTAGCCAAAAATGAATTTAAGTCTAATAGAAAAAAAACACTGCGCGCATTTCACGAAATGTGCAACCGTCACCATGCAACAGGCACTCTTGATTGGTCAATCAAGACCATCAGCCAACTATGTGAAGCGCAAGGCATCATGAGTCGGTCCTCCTTGGTTAACTCCGAATTCCAAGAATTTCGAAGTTTACTATCGGCATGGAATGATTACTCCCGGCCGTGGCTGCACAACCAACCGACACCCGAAGCGCCCACCCGAAGATTACAGAAAAGTCATGACCTAACTCTAGAATGGGTAAAACGAGACCTCCCAGAATTCGTTGAGTGGCGTGCATTGGCTGCAGAGTGGCTATCGAGTGCTGGAGCTGGCCTTAACCAACGTATCTCTGCTATCACTGCTTTTTTCAAACGCTACCTAGCTCATCCGGATGTACCTAAAACTCCTGCCACTTTACTTGCGAGAGGAGCCACATTTCCCGATTTTGTTACAACAGTAGGCATCAGCTCAAATTCTAGCATTGGCTACAACAATCAAATATTTTCATTCTTACAGTGGGTACTGGTTAGGGACTTCAGCGATACCACTGACGATGGCGAAAAGGTAATTTCACCTGCATTCAGAAACCCAGTGAAGTTCTTATCTAAAACTGGAAGTCCCACACCAGACGAAAGCGTTAGAGCGCCCTTACCTTACGGTTTTGTACATGAATTACGACATATTTTGGCTGAAGGACCCTCCTTCAAAGATTGGAAATTTGCTCAAACAGCACTTGGTGTGGCACCTGGCGAAAAGGGTGCACCGGGAAGGGATTGGTTCGAAGTTCCGCAAAGTACTATAGACCAGAATGACCCTGACTGCGTATGGCGCATACGCAAGAACAAAGAAGGTAAAACAGTCTACCAAATCTGGAGCCCTGTCCGATGGACCGCTGTTCTTATCAAATTGCTCTTGCCACTTCGTACCCTACAGGTTCGTATGCTGGACTCTGGCGAGTCAGATACTTGGATATGTAGTAATGGTATCTGGTCAGAAAATCACCATCCCTTGGCAGTAGCCAATCAAGGCAAGCTTTGGCAGCAGGGAGTTCTACATAGAAGCATTAATTCTAACGGAAACAACCTAGAATCTATCCTGTTGTACATCAATACAAACAAAACAGCAGACCAAGCCAAATCAGGGCCAAATAAGGGCTATATAATTCCATGGTTTGTAGCAAAGGATGATATCGAAAACGTCTTTTACTGGCTTGAGAAATTACGAAATTGGCAAGAAAAATATAATCCGATTACACAGAGAACAGCGTGGTCAGAATTGGATGGGAGGCATATCAACGCCAAGAGCGCTTCACAGTTAGCAAGCTACCCTGACGCGTGTTTTCTGTTTCGGATGGCTGAACTAGATGGGGATGACCGTCGGCTCCCGATATCCGATGGGGTTATAAGTTCTGCATGGGAGAATCTGCTCGAGGAATTAGATGCACGGCTGGCTGCGCGTAATGAAACTCATGCAGATGGAAGTCGTATTCGACTGGTGGAACGTGATGAACTTGGCAGATTGGTACCAGAATTCCCCTTACATAGCCTTCGTGTTTCATTGGTGACTGCGCTGGCCCTGGAAGGTGAAGTTCCATTTCCCATCCTGCAAAAGCTCGTTGGGCATAGCCGTCTTGTGATGACGCTCTACTACACCAAACCAGGTCACGAAAAGATTGAAGCCGTGCTCTCAGAGGCTGCGAAGCGCTTAGAAGCAGTCAAGGAACGCAGTATCCAAGAATTCTTGCTCAATACTGAGCACGAAAAACTCATCGAGCTAGCAATTTGCAACAGTACCAATAGCTTGACTGCCACCGTCCCGATGCACACATCCGCTAGAAATGCAGCAGGCTGGATGCTGATGCATCATGGACTGTGTCTGGTAGGAGGAAATACCAGCGAGCTGGAAGACAACCGTAAAATTGGTGGCTGCTATAACGGAGGCCCTGACATCGGCACTCCCGGCAGAACAATCCACGGCCCTGTACCTGGCGGCAGTCGAAACTGTACGAGGTGTCGATGGTTCGTCACAGAACCCCATTACCTTCCCGCACTAACTGCCCATTTCAATACATTGGCATACCATTTCGACGAGGCTCGTAACAGAGCGATGGATTCGGAACAAAAGCTGCAGGACTTGAAACGATTGAAAGCAAAAATAGAAGACGATACTGATACATCTCCTTTCCTTCAGCTCAAAGAATTGCGCCAAGCTGAACGTCTCTGGGAGTCTGCGATGAAGCACTTCAGTGACTTAGCCGAAGACCTTGTCTCTTGCTGGCGGCTCATAGAACGTTGTAAAACCGTGCTGGCCAAGGGGCCAGACGATGGGATGCAGCTTATTCTGCAAGGCTCTGCCGCGGACATACAGGTAGTATTCGAAGAAACTGAATCGGAGCTGTTGCAGCTCGCTGGCGTTTGCGAGTATCTCGAACTCTACCCAGATTTAGACTCGAGCAAAGCGGTAATTCGTCGCAGCCAATTATTAGACTCGGCCCTTTATAACGAGGGGCTACCTCCTGTATTTATGCGTCTTTCAGAGGAGCAGCAACTGCAAGTTGGTAATGCATTCATGGCTAAGCTAGCACAGGTTGCCAACCCTGGAAATCTGCACCTCGGAAAGCGTGCAGTAATCTCTGCTATCGATGCTGGTGAAAAGCTAAGCGTGCACCTTGGCATCGAGCCATCTGAGATTTTGTCTTTTTCTCCGCTGACTTCACCAACTAAAACCATCATTTTGAGCATATCTGAAAATGACAAAATCTGAGCACCCGGATACTATTCTGCGCCAGTTTCTTGAGAAAAATCCTCGCCCGCAAAAGGTGAGAAATCTCCAAGCTATTCACGAGATTTGCCGTACTAACTATGAAGCCGGCAACCATGACTTCTCTGTATCTGCGATAGGGAAGCAATGCGAAGAACACCGTCTATTGAAAGCTCGTGGGCTATACAACGCACCACTTGCTGATTATCGTGCACTGATTGAAGCCTGGTCAGCTTATGCAGGACCAGCCACTCCCAAGCCAAAACAACAGCTGGCTACAGAAGACTACGTTACTCGCATTGAGGACCCTGCCATCCGAATGTTAGTACAAGGTGTCATTGCAGAGCGAAATAAACTGAAAGCACAACTCAATACTCTGAAATCAGCAACCACCATTGTGGTAGACAGAAGACCCATGGAGACTGACAACAGTCGCACAAAGCCTAACTACGCCAAGGGGCTAACAGACTCAGAGCGCCAAGCGCTCATTAAAGCCGTATCTGCTGATTTTCTAACAGAGCAAGGCTGGCAAGAAACGGACCTCGGCGAGGTTATCAACACTAAAGGCCGAACTGTGTTTGACCCTGGTTTTACAACCGGATTAAGAAAGCTGTTGGGGCAATAAGGAACCGTAGTCCGGGCTGACCTAGCCATAGGTTAGCCCGGACTACGGTTCCGCCAATTGGCTATCCCCGATAGCGTTTACGAAACAATACGTTCAACGGTTCAAGAGTGGCCTGAGGAGCAAGGTCTATTCGTCCATCCTGTCATCCATGCCAAATGGCATGCACAGCGCCTTCGAGATGTTCGGAGATGGAGCAGCGGGTGGTGCCATTTCCTGAGATACAGCGCTTTCATACGTAATATGTTTGGCTGAGAAAGTAGATAGGGGAAGTCGTGGTCGGATTCGAAATGGTGCGCCCGCTCGACGGAATGTGGGCTCCGCTGCAAGTGCGCATTGAGCTGAGGCAGATGTTCGAGCGCTGGCTGTCACGCTCACAGCACTCGCGTCCCAACTTTGGGCAAAACGAAATAGTCGATGAGCTCACTCTTCTCGACCTTTGCCAATACTACCGATTGGAGTATCCGGGCGGTGACGATGATATTGCTAAGAATTGGGATGAGTCAGAGCAGCGCATTGCGGAGGGAGGCCCGACGTTTGACGAACTCGTGCATTTGGGCTGGCTATTCTTTGACGGCAGTCGCTGGAGTATGCAGCACCCACCTATTGGCACATTTTCACATATTACCTACCCAACCCCGAGCACAAAGACCTTTCTAACTAGCCTTGGCAAGGTCCAACTTGTTGCAAAGACTGATACGCCACCACCTAATGCAAAAACGCTTGCAGTCCGAATAGTGAGCGAGAACTGGCTTGAGCGGCATATTCCTACCAAAGACCCGGATTGGCTTGTAGGCCGGCTATGGGAACGACTCTGTCCAAAGCCCCAACTTAATATTACGGGCAATAGCAACAGTGTATTGCAGGTAGCAATTCCTGTCGAAAATGAGGTTAGTGGTTCTTCGGTATTGCCAGAAGTTGATGCCAAGACCGTTGATAGAGCTTTCTTGGAGTGGTCCGCATGGTGTGCCGCTCTAGGCGGGGCTTGCGGATGGGATATTAACTGGGACGCCACTGAGATGCGGTACTGCCGTGAGGCAGCTCAACGGGTATTGGAGCGCCAAACTATTTGGGGCGCCTGGGACAATGATGCCGCGCGCTACGTAGACGTTCTTGAAAAGACGTTTGGGATTCCGCAGGACCAGCTTCGGTATTGCCGGACGCAGAGGGTGGTGCCACCTCGGACACTGGTATCTCAGGTCGACTGGCTGAAATGGCCTGAGGTCGAACATCTTATGATGGGGCGCCTCAGCTTGAGTACGGTCAGCTTTGCATTTGGCCTGCTCTGTTCCGAGCTTGAGAACACCGACATTGGGCCGAACATCACGCCTACCATGACAACGGTCCTATCGTTTTCAGCCGACTATCCGATGGCATTGCAACAACTATTGTTCCGAGTTGATATCGTGCCAGCGCTGTTGGTAGATATGCTGATGCATCAGCGTACCGCATGCTTGGCTACCAAGTTGGTCATTGAATGGCGTTCGAGATTAGGACGGAATAACGACCGCAATGCCAGCCGAGAAGCACAGACTAAAGCGTTTGCAGTTCAAGATGCGCTGTCGCTCTTGGCTTACCATTTACACGAAAGCAGACTTGACCTCGAGGAATACGCATCTTTGATTACTTGGTGCTATGCGAGCAGTTCTGGTAGTGGAATGGTAGTTGCAGATTCGAGGAAACCCACTGGGCATCAGCTTCTTGGGATGGTCGCAAGAGAAAAGGAAGAATTTCAATCTGTAGTGCTGCAGTACCTCATATCCCAGATGGCCTATGAGAATAACGTACCCCGGGCATGCTTTACAGGAGTGCTCAACGGGCTGAACTGTCTCCTTGACGTGCCAGTTAAGTACTCGCATACAATTGTCGCTTTGTATTCAAAGTTTGCGCGGGACCTGAACTTGGATTGGACCGACGCTCCTCACTTGTCAGCAGAACTGGCTGCGCGCCTAGTCGCCACGGCATTCGCACAGGACTCCTCCGCCCGAGATGCGCTGTTGGTTCCATTCGATAGTACAACGTGGCTGCGAGAGACTTCAGACGATGACAGACCAACTCTAAGCTTTTCCATTGCCCGAACCTTAAGAGAACACGTACGGTTGCTCGCACGCGCCGTGGCAGGTTGGCCTGACGAAGCCGTACCAACGGAGCTTTGCGATGCATTGCAAACACTTATTTCGCGCAGCGCCGTTGAGCACGCGGAGAAAGGACGTATCGGCGCTCTCACGGACAGGTACGGCCCAAGCCGCCTTCTTGGGCGTGAGGACGGTACGCCAGCACAAGACCTTGCTGCTGCGTGGCGTCGACTAGATGGATGTCATCAGGACGCCATGCTGCAGTCGCTGGCTCAGTCTGACGACCCGGTACTACTTGCCGAACTCAGCCAGTACTTACCGGCCGCAGCGAAGCCCATCATTCAAGCGAGGTTACGGCAGTTGAAGCCAGGGGAGGCTTCAACACCTTGGACTTGGCCCGAGTTACAGCACCGCATCGAGTCCTTGTTGGCTGCTGGAGAATACGGGCTAGCCCGTGAGCACCTGGATAATATTAAGCAGCACTTAGCGCGTGCTCCACAGGAGTTCCGGCTTGGCTTTTTTGGCCTGAAGCTTAGGCTATTTCTGCAGGAAAAGAACTGGGTCGCACTTGATAGCACGGTCGTTCCGTCGACACTCGATGTGTTCACTACACGACAAGCACAAGAACAACTCAACTTTTACAGGGCGACCTCCCAATTGCTTCGTCCGAACGGCAATCTAGTAGAAGCACGAGCCATGCTGGAACATCTCGCAGCGTCCCCAGGTGCGGCCTCTGCATATAAAGAAAATGTCTTTGCGGTTGCCATTCAGCAGCTCCTAGGACCAAACATTCATCCGTTGACGGGCCCCAACAAAATTACCGGCGAGGGCCTACTCGCAGAAGTCAATGCTATGGTTGCAGTGAACGAACAACAAGCTAGCAGCAGCTTGCTTGCGAACCGTGCACTACTCTTGCTGGCATTAAAAAGACCAGAGGATGCACTTGAGAGTGTGGTTGCGTGTCGCAGGGAGACTTCAAGCCCAAGCCTCGAACTCATCGCAGTACTCGCAACTGCTGAAATGGGGCGCCGAGCGGAGGCGATGGCAATATTAGATGCGGCCATTATTGAGTTTGGTGATGACGACCGACTGATTACGCTTAAGAACGACCTTGAAGCTGGTATTACTGCTGCAAGTGTTACATCGCTATCGACTACCCTAGATACGATTTCATCTATACGGTCAGCTTTGCAGCAGTTGACCATGCTTCAGCCTTCTCAGGTTGGGAACCTTCTCGGCCCCCCGGATGGTGGACTACGAGGCTATCTCGTGCGAGAAGTCTCTCGTGCCGTTGCCGCGCTTCAACACATGGCGTCGATGCTGCGAGACCGGAAAAACTCACAGGATGAAGCAAGGTTCGAGGACGACCTGAATACTGCTGTGCGAGAAGTGCTGGGAGCAAGGCTCGCCGTAGTCAAGTGGGATGTGGCTGACCAGTCACTCGGAGGAGCAACTTTAAATGACAATCCTGGTAAGCGGGATGCCGTTATTCGGGTATCTGGTCAGGAAATCTCCATCTATGAGGCGTTAGTCTGCACCAGTATTGACCGAACTAAGCTCAGGGAGCATTTTGACAAGCTATTGTCGTACGGTGTCTGCGATATCTATTTCCACGTTACTTACTCGTACGTGAAGAAGCTCAAACCTCTATTCGACCATGTCAGAAGTATGCTCGAAAAGGAGGTTCCTTCTGGTCTCACACTCCTCTACTGCGAGCGTCTGGCACCTCCCGATTACGAGACAAGCGGATATCTAGCTACCTACCAAGCTGACTACAGGGAGGTCACTGTGGTGTTCTTGATTGTTGACCTTAAGGCCTAGAAGTCACACTGCCATTAAAAATCTTCAAGACACTCTTGCAAGTGAAGAAAGTTTTAAAAAATTCACAATGATAGTAAAATCACAGTCGGTATATTTTTTTAATCAATAGGTACACTATGCACCTACCTACATATCTTATTTTGATGGCCTCCGCAGTTATCTACGGGCTGTATAAAACAATAATTCTATGGCAAACCAATTGGCTGCTATTTGCTGCATCTATCGTCATTACCATAGCCACCGTGGCAGGCACCATATTGCAAGCATCCAATGTAGATAGTTTTGAATTTAAGTGGATGCTTTGGTACGTAGCCCCTCTGGGATTACTAACTCTAAGTAGCATTTTGCAAAACACTGAAATTTCAGACACAGCAATGAAGATGGCCGACTTAAACCCGCCAAATCATATAATCCCAGGCACAAGTCAAGACTACAGACATGCTGTCACAGGCCATTTCATCTCAATGATTTTTCCTAGCTTTGCATTGTTATTTTCCAAATCCGTCCAATTCATCATCGACAAATTTTGTAGAAGATAGGATACCCAACACATATAAAGCAGCACCTGCGAAGGCGCGTTCCTAACATTAGGTGCCAGACTTAACTCACCCCCCTAGCCTTGCCAATTTATAATTTCCTTCATTAATTAATGGAAACACCTACCTTACAAAAGGAACAAAGATGAATTCGTATGAGAAAACATTGAAATCCCTAAAAGAAGTGAAATCTATGTCATCTCATCTGACAGCGCTTGGAAAAATTAAGGCAGCATCAGAGGATGCTTCACTAAATCATGCTATTGACTCACTTGTTCGGGTACTGCAACATGCACATGCAACTAGCAGGACCAAATCTACTCCTGTTTCGCTAGAGAGCTCAACAGTCCACGAAGCCAAAGCACTACTTCGATATTGCACCATAGCCATTGGTAGCAAAAAACCGGAATGGCAGATTCTCGCTGAACGACATGGTTGGACCCCTCCCCAAAGCTAACCAGACAGTCTGCAGGTGCCGTGCGCAGCTATATCTACCAGGCCCACAACCTCTACATTACTAAATGCCCACTTTTCTAACTTATCAATTTCCGCCAGGATTGACTCTTTTCTTTATCAAATAAAAGCATTGAGTACTCTTCTGAAGCCCAGCTTTCCTGCCTAAATTTTACATTAGTGGGATTGCGTTAATAACGATTGTCACTTAAACATTATTGGAATGTAACATCAAAATGAGATTTCGGGTCATCGAAACAACCCTTTCTATTGCTGCACGCACGCTTCTTAAAGAGCTGCAAGGCAGAATGTTTCATGTCACTTCTCCCGAGGCTTTTGTTAAGATTTGTGCATCAGGTGGAATATTCAGCAACAAGGATAGCCAATTTAGATACAACTGGACTGATAAATATTATTTCAAAAAAAAGGGTTGCCTATCAGTTGTTGACTTGGTCAATAACACTCGCCCTCGAGTAACAAGACGAAAGTTATTGAGCGATTACAAAATATTCGAACAAGCTTTTCCAGTAGTTGTCTTTATGTTTTTATCCCCCAGCGTGCACGCGAGGGCGATTACTTGGCTCCAGTACAAAAAAGAGAAAGCATATGGACTGCAAATTGTTCCAGAGCTGGAGTCTGGTATTCCAGAAAAAGTTTCACTGAGCGAGATAGATGATGTGTGGTTTATCACCCTTAAAGATAGAGTTACACTGCATGAAAAAATGAATCACCCCAGCTCCTCTAGATACTCTTGAGCCCTTGGAAATATTGCTTCTCAAGCTCTACCTGCGATAGGCCGTTTGCGGAACCATGCCGGCGTTTCGGATTGTAGAACATCTCAATGTAATCGAAGATGTCCCGCCGGGCTTCTTCCCTGTCGGGATAGGTTTTTCGCTTGACTCGCTCCCGCTTCAATAACTGGAAGAAACTCTCAGCCACAGCATTGTCATAGCAATTGCCGCGCCGGCTCATGCTCGGTACCAAGCGATGGGCTTTCAAGAAGTCCTGCCAATCGTAGCTACTGAACTGACTTCCCTGGTCGGAATGCACCAGTACCTCCTGCTTGGGCTGACGTCGCCATACCGCCATCAACAGGGCATTCAGCACCAGCTCTCTATCAATACGTGACTGCATCGACCAGCCAATGACCTGCCGCGAGAACAGGTCGAGCACCACCACCAGGTACAACCACCCCTCATGCGTGCGGATGTACGTGATATCCGTCACCCAGGCCTTATTCGGCGCATCCACAGTAAACTGGCGCTGCAGGTGGTTCGGCGCCACCACCTCCGAACGGCCACGGTAATGCCCAGGGCGTCGGTGGTAGCCCGTCTGCGAACGCAGGCCCTCCTGCTTCATCAGCCGTGCCACACGATGTTTGCCGCAGCGCTCTCCCTGTGCCTGCAAGTCGTCATATACCTTGCGGTAGCCATAGACACCGCAACCCCCGAGCTAGGCCTGCTTGGTTTGCCCCAGCAAGTGCTGGTCTTCGCGCACACGAGGTGAATGCGGGGAGGCTCTCAAGGCGTAGTAGCCACTGGGGTGCACTACCATGACCCAACACAGTTGTCGAACTGGAAATTGCTGCGCGTGGGCCCGGATGAAGGCATACCTTACCCGGACTCCTTGGCAAAGTATGCGGCGGCCTTTTTTAGGATGTCGCGCTCCTCGGTGACCCGTTTGAGCTCTGCCTTGAGGCGTCGAATTTCGGCTTGCTGGTCTGCAGGTTCGGCCGGTTAGGCGCGCTTGGGGTCGTAGCGTTTCAGCCATTGATACAGGCTGTGGGCAGATACGCCGAGGCGGCTGGCGACTTCGGCCACAGGGTAACCACGCTCGGTTACCTGTTTGACTGCTTCAATCTTGAACTCTTCGGGGAAACGCGGTTTGCTCATGACACCTCCTTGTGGGGCCCGGTGTGAGGCTCGCGAGGTGTCTAGGAAAGAAGGCGCGATTCAAACTTCCCGGGCTCATTTTCAAAGTACGGCTTGCTCACCACCAGGCCCCAAGACCACCGTTGATGAGATTTCTATAGTTTGCTTAAATGAGCCACCAAAGCCCCGGTCGGTTTCATAGCAGACATAGGTAGCTTGGTTTCGTGCTTGCATCTTCTGCCCAATCCGGAAACAGGCAGATGCCGGGGCACCTACAAAGATGTGAATGCGCTCGACTTTCCATTGGTCCTGGAGTGTCCGGATAGCCTCATCAAGTTTGACACCGAAAAGCTCCAAGTCTTTCGGATGCCCGATGGCATCCGAGCCAAGCCGGTCTGCGGTGACCTTGAGGGTGGGCAACTGCAACTGACCACTATCAAAGCATTGTATAGCCAGTCTATCGAGAGCAATGTCGAAAGTCAGGGATACTAGCAGGCATGCTTCACTCCCTCCGGAGAAGTCCTTGAGGACCTCCAAGTGATACTTGTCGAGGTTTGGTTCTGCAACATTAGATGGCCAGGCCCACTGACCACCCTGGTTGCCCGCTACTTGGTCTCGGTGGAACTGAAAGACTGAAACACCTGCAGTATCACCTATAAGCCGACCACCCAACATCAAAACTGAGGTGCCATGTACCGGGAAGACAGCAAGGTGAGGTCGTGCATGACCTCGCGCAGAACCATTCAAAAGGGCTTTCAGCCGGGGGATGTCGGTGGAAAGCGATTCAAAGAGACAGCCCCAGTATGCCACCGAATGTGGGTTGTGCTGAATGTAGCTGTTGTAACAGAAATATTCTGGCAAATCTCTACTAGGGCGTAGGCCAGCATTAAGCATTGCATCTTCGACGTTCCGCTTCGAGTAGTGATGAGGTTGCCCTGTAACGTTACCTATGAGCATGATTGGCTCGGCCGGCGGATACTGAAGGCCGGAAAGTAGGCGCTTTACATCAGAGGTGTTTCGGGCACGCATTGCACGAAGCTTTTCCGTTGTATAAAAGGCCGGAGCCACTCGGTCAATCAGTCGATGGCACTTATCGCAGAGCAACATGATGTTCTCGGCATCATCAGCTAACAGTGGTGACTGGACTGCGTCGCCTCGTGGGCCATCTACGGAGGAAGCAACGATATGTGCGAGATAGCTGTAATTAGCGTGCTCCTCTGTCGCGAAGTGTGATGACAGGTCTTCACCACACCCATCGAACTGGCAGCGCCATGCTGATGCCATGAACACCTTCTGAGCAGTTTTTGACTTCACCTCACCAGTACGCCCCTTGTAGGTGGTGGCACCGAGCATAGCTGCCTGCCAAGTCTTAACCACGCTTTTTTTTGCGGTTGTGACCACTAAGGTCGAGAGGTCTGCATCCTTTGGGTCGGCTGCAGTAGTCACTGCCCATTTGACAACCCCACGCCTGAAGTACGTAACCATGGCATTCAAAGAGTCAACACCGAGGTCACCAATTCCCTCAAAGACCCACACATCGGCTGAAGCTACCCTTGAACGCACACAGCAGGTGAACTGATTGACAACCACAAGAGCTTCTTTCCCGGTCGCCAAGAGGTCCCGGAGCAAATACGCTAATTCATCATCAGTGAGTCCGATAGAGTGCAGGGAAGATGCTGAACTGCCCCCAGAAACTGACATGCAAGAACTCCTAAAAAAGCCAGACGGACCATATTGAGGCGACTCTAAGATTTGAGCAAATAGTATATCCACTTGGTATTAAATATAGTATCGTCATTGATGGGAACGCAACGAAACCATGACTGAATTATCTCTATCAATTGCGCCCACCTTCTCATAGGCCGACAGGCGCCATGTGTTCGATACCGACTGTCCCGCAAGAGAATAACCATCTGGGGTCATGCCAATGGCTACAGCGTCCTTCCCACTACTGGGCGACGCCCCCAATCTCAATTCGCTGAAGGAGCTCTTGGATGACCATGTCTAAAAACGCAGCACTCGTTGAGAGCGCTATTGAACGCCGTCGCCGTGCCACTTCCGTTCTATCAAAGTCGTTGACACCCTCAATGGAAGGACTAGACGCTGTTCTACTCGACAGCATCGAAGGTTTCGGAAAACGGGTACATAGGGGGAAGAAGCGTGAGCCCTATGCGCACGCCTTGAGCCTAGTCAACGACCACATTACCGTGAAGCAAGATGTAATTGATGAGGCATCTGCTGCCTACAAGGACATTGCCAATCTATTGGCCTCAAAGCTGAACTGGCCTCTTAGTGCTATCAAAATCTTTCCTCAAGGTTCCGCAAGCACCAAGACGCTGATTCGTACTATTGGGAATCGTAAATTTGACATTGACGCTGTCTGCGAGGTTGATATTTCGAAGATTGAGGCTCAAAACCCAATGACATTCTTTGATTCTTTCGGCACCGCCCTAGATGGTTTGGATGTGGAGCAGAAAAAGCGTTGCTGGAAAATAAATCTTTCCAATAGGGCGTTCTATCTCGAATTTACTCCCTCAGTTCCTTTGCGGAATGTTCCATTGACTAGTCGACAGGTCCACGGGTTAAAAAATCCCGAACTTGAGTTTGTATCTACTGCATTGGCTGTGGTCGACACCCCGACAGAGAAATGGAAGACTTCAAATCCGGCAGGTATCCGGAACTGGGTCAATCGCGTTTCGGAAAAAAGCATTGTCCTAGTTACTGCAATGGAAGCATATGATAGCTTGCGTGCAAGCATTGAGCCGGTTCCCAAGCAAAGTGTTGAGGTTGAAGAAACACTGCGCGTGGCAATTCGCCTCTTCAAACGACATCGCGACATTAGCGTTCATCGTCACTATCTCACGGAGGAAACACAGCCAATCTCCATTATCTTGGTGACGCTTCTGACCGCATGCTATGAAGGTCTCGCTGACTTGATTGAGAATGGTATGCGAACGCCTTTCACTCACGTCGTGGATGCTCTTATTGCCCTAGCCGAACTGTTGCCAGAAATGATTCCCTATTATCCAGGATTGGGCTACTACTTGGCCAACCCAACGGTGGTTGATGAAAACTTTGCAGAGCGCTGGAACACAGACGAAGGTGAACGTGCAATGGCATTCAAGACTTGGTGTAGGCTCTTGCAAGCAGACCTTGCCTCCATTGCGGCATTAGACGACCCCAAAGAAATGACGACAAAGACCCTTGAGGTCTTCGGTTGTGCTGCTGCAGGTAGCCCTAAGGGCAGCGACGATAACTCATGGCCACGCCTGACAACTCCGGCACCTCCGTCACCGGCTCCACGCACTTCGGGCCTCGCATGACAAAGAATCATGAGTGTAGAAATTAAGGCTCTTACCAATGCGCTCGTGGGGGTGCTGGCTGAGCCGGTCACCCACAGGCGTGATGGTTCAATCGCGTGCCACCTTAAGCTCCCGAAGCTTTCTGCCGGTTACTCAATTGCGTTCGCAGAACTCATCCTGCCGAAAGGATTCCCTGAGCAGGCCATCGCGCGCATCCACCTCCCTTCAGATGCAGTGCTCCGAGTGCCACATGTCGAACATAATGGACTTCTCTGCATAGATGGCGACCCTGGACCAGGCCGCGGACTGGATGGGATTCAGCGCGTGCAGACACTCGTCCAGCGATTTTACACGGAGTTCCTCGCCCCCTGGAGTAACGGCGAACTAGACGGGGACTTTGCCAAAGAACCTCAAAACTATTGGGCTGTCAACGTTGCTCGACTTCGAACAAATGACGACACTGCGCGCGTTGTTTGGACTGTAGATAATGTTCCGCAGAAGCCACAGGTTCGCGAAGGCCTCCTGCTGCTTCCAACACGGCTCATCTTGGTAGGTAGTGGTGATAATCAATTTGTTCAGCGTATAGTTGCATCGCTTGGACAGCACGCAAAACAGCGTATGCGAGTCATCATCGCCGACATTCCAATATCGTACTCGTTTGTGCCAGAAACATGGCCCCGAAATGTAGATGCTTTGCTGCGGATACTAAGAGCGCGACTCAGCCCTGCAGACTATCACCGTTTCCTTGAACAGGGTCTTCGGCAACGGCGATTGCGTGAACATCGGGTAGCCCTGTTCCGAAATTGCGAGGGAGGGTTCGCATTTGTTCTGCCCGGCGGCCCACCCGTTATTCATCAAGAAGTTGGCCACTACCGCGCGAGGTGTTCACGCCCGGCCATGCAGCCGCTATTGGTTGAACGCGTTGACCCAGATTGGGCAGTCGGTCGGGACCAGATTTCGCAGGTACCCGCTAGACAAAGGAAGCATGTAGTCGTATTCGGTGCAGGAGCCCTCGGTAGCCCGGTCGTTGAACAACTGGCAAAGGCGGGTATTGGTCATATCACGCTTGTTGATTCAGACACAATGGAGACCGCGAATTTAGGACGCCACCTACTCGGTATTCAGTATATCGGCTATGCAAAAGCCAAAGCTGTCGCTGATGACGTCAAACGGAACTACCCGTATTGTCTCATTAAACCCTTCATCGACAAGGCCGAGCGATGGCTACAGTCCAACTCACTGAAAGACATTGATGTAGTTTTGGATTTAACAGGGGAGCCTGAGGTGCGATGGCATCTAAATGAGGCGCGGCGAAAACAGCCATGTCCACTAATTATTGGTTGGATGGAGCCGTTCGTCGCGGCAGCGCATGTTTGCATGCTGACACCTGAAACGCTTTGGTACTCGGAACAGGCCTGCATGGAAGACAGGCTCAACTCGCTCGAAGCAGTCGATTGGCCAGAGGACGTTATTCGACAAGTTCCTGGGTGCAGCAGTCGCTTCCAGGCCTACACTTCAGCTAACGCAGCATATGCAGTGGCATTGGTCTCAGAAAATGCGCTTCGGGTGGTCGACGGTGAAGTGGATAACTCCAAAGTTCTGAGTTGGGTAAGGGGCCGACAATTTCTGGATAAGCATTGGCCTATGTTGACGTATAGGGACTGGGCTGCTGACGCTGCGCAACATGTCGGTGTAACGAAAGAGCGGCCGTTCATATGAGTTGTCGCACGTTCTTTTCACCCGACAGGGCACGCTATGTTTTATTTACCGAGAGTGTGCTTCAGCATATGTACGACTATGCGCAACGTACATGGAACCAAACTGAAGCAGGAGGCGAAATCTACTCACCGACGCCGTACTCCTCAAGTCTGCTAGTCGATGCCGTCACAGGACCCCATCCGGAAGACCATCGCCGCTGGCATTCGTACAATCCGGATGTTGAAGCCGCGACGCGAGCACGCAATACTGAATATGAACATGGTCGACACGCAATCGGCCTGTGGCACACGCATCCGGAGTCCCGGCCCAGCCCATCTAGGCAAGACAGGATGACAACGGAAGACTATCTTCGAGCCTTTGGCAAGGACCGCGAATTGTATCTTAATGTCATAATTGGTAATCGCGGCCAAACACCAGCGATTGCAGTCTGGTCTGCAGATAAATGTGGAAACTGGCAGTGTTGGGCTGAGTTCCATGGCCAGCCGGTCGAGTTGCCGATGAAATACTGTTGATTCGATAACCAGTCAGCTAGCTCGAAGAGGTGTTACCCCCATAATTGACACCTCTTTAGGATGCGGAAATTCTCCTTAGTCAAGCTAGCGAAGAAGCTACTTCACCAGATGCTCAGCATCTGAAAGCAATGTGGCCGCAGAAACTTCAAGTGCATCAGCAATTTGCCAAAGTGTATCGACGGACATCACAACATTACTTCGCTCAATACGTCCCATAGCATTCCTATGAAGCTTTGCAGCTTCTGCAAGCTTTTCTTGTGACATGTTACGTTGTAAACGGGTTCGTCTTATTACAGCTGCCAGTGCTTCTATTCGATTCATACCTGAGTCCCAGTTTTTGCCGAGTGTCAGGTGTTTTCATGCTAGAATCTACACACCATAGTGTTCCACACTATAGTGTTCATCCATCTTCTGACATACCATAATCAGTTACTGCGCTTAGGGGGCTGAATGGTAAGCAACAGTGAAGGCATGCTGTATGAGATTTCGCCCAAATAGGTTTCGCAAACATCTCAATGATGACTGGCATTCGCAGTTGCTTAACGCATTGCAATTAGCAAGAGAATCGACCGACTCTCAAGACCTTCTACAAAACATTTCCATTCTAGAACATAAGCTTACCGAAGAAGATGTGTGTAACCATACAGTCACCGCTTCCCTAGCTGCTTCTGAGCGCTACAGTGGAAAGTTTTTACTACCATTCGTTCAAAAGTGCTGTGATGTAGAACCTTCCACCGTCTGCCTACGGCAGGATGGCAGCATTGAAATTACAATTACAGCACGTGGTTCTCGGTATCACGTACAAAAAATGGCAGAAGCCATATTAGCTGCAGGCATTGCAGCTGCTCGCCGCCAGTTTCTGCTTGAAGATTTACTTAGAAATACTGAATCCACACTGACTCGAGGCGTCGAGAAGACTCAGATGAGTGACCGGTTGTAGCTGTGCCAATTGGTGGTTTGGTACTAGGAAGGGAGGGGCTTGCTCATGCCGTCATTCTACCTAACGGGCACAAGCTCTGATTTTATGCAACAAAGCCCCTGTCCACAACAACGTGGGCAGACAAGAGAGTGCAGATAGAACCATTGTCTCACTTCGAACTGCAAAAACGCGAAAGCTGCTGAGTAAAGCTGCTCGAACCGCCCGAGCCCCCTGCCCTTCCATCGGTGATAACCACTGAGGCCGACATCCAGCAGCTCACCCAGAGCTTGGCCCGGGCAATAGAGTTGGTTCCGCTAGATATACACACTTGAATAATGTAATGGCATACCAATATATGAAAAATATATCAACCTCATGGCGGCATGTGGATTCGCCAGCAACGAAAAAGCTCAACTTACTTACGCAGGGGAAATGGCGACTATTCGCACACGGCTGTATCCTGCTGCGGTAGCCATGGCGTTTCCCAGCTCACCCCTAACTGCAGACCACTTCCATCAGGCCGCTCAAGAACTACAGCCTTCGCCAGTAATGGCTAACTGATTCAATAACCGTTGACCGGAGTAGAACAATGAGCAAAAAACGAGAAGCCTTTATTTCGGTAGATATTGAGACGGCAGGCCCCATTGTTGGTGAGCACAGCATGCTCACCTTGGGTGCCTGCTTGGCATACAACCCCGAAATTGACTTCTCGGTCATGCTCAAACCGATTAACGACAAGGCGGTTGAAGCGGCCTTACAAGTGTCAGGTTTGACGCTAGAACAGGCTCAACGGGATGGCCTTGAGCCGGTAGCAGCTATGACGCAATTTAGTACATGGGTTGCTGAAAATGTCCCGTCTGGGTCAACTCCAGTTTTCGTCGGACTCAATGCTCCGTTTGACTGGTCATTCGTCAACTACTACTTCCTAAAGTATCTCAACGAGAATCCATTTGGCTTCACCGCACTGGATATCAAAGCATTATTCATGGGGGCGACAGGATGTAGTTGGTACGAAACAAAATCAAGTTCCATTGATAAGCATGTACATTCGTCACTCCAAGGTGACCATGATGCCTTACACGATGCCAAATATCAGGCCGAACTATTCCGACTTGTGTATGGACTGAGTCAGCAACGCTAATCACCCCATGAATCGCTCCGGCTTCTCTAGACACTCTTGAGCCGTTGGAAATATTGCTTCTCAAACTCTACCGGCGATAGCCCGTTTGCGGAACCATGCCGGCGTTTCGGGTTGTAGAACATCTCGATGTAATCGAAGATGTCCCGCCGGGCTTCCTCCCGGTCGTGATAGGTTTTTCGCTTGATACGCTCACGCTTCAGCAACTGGAAGAAACTCTCCGCCACAGCATTGTCGTGGCAGTTCCCGCGCCGACTCATGCTGGGTACCAAGCGATGTGCCTTCAAAAAATCTTGCCAGTCGTAACTGCTGAACTGACTTCCCTGTTCCGAATGCACCAGCACCTCCTGCTTGGGCTGACGACGCAATACCGCCATCAACAAGGCATTGCTGCACAGTAACCAGACAAGATGCAGTCAAGCAGCACCTGAATTATTGGGTCATATCTAGCCCAGTATCCCGGTTTGCGAGTCAAATATGGCACATTACTTGACGCCCCCCATTTGGGCCTAATATGACACACTAACAGCCATAGCGAGCCATATATGACCCAACATGCCAAGAGATTTTCTGAGCCAGTACCGAGCGAGGTTCGCACCCTCCTCGCAGGTCTCGGCCAGCGGGTGCGAACCGCACGTGTGCGACGCGGCTTGAGCACCGAGACTTTTGCGCAGGAGTGCGGCATTGGGCGGCGCTCGCTTTACCGCATTGAGACGGGGGACCCTGGTGTGGCACTTGGAACGTTCCTGGCTGTACTGTGGAAGCTCGGATTATTGGAGTCGGTACAGGGCGTAGCCAACCCGGATGATGATGAGCACGGCAAAATTCTCGAGGCGGCCCGCCGGCCGGAGCGCGTGCGAATTCCAGTAGCGCAATACAATGATTTCTGAGATGGAGTAAGCGATGCCACCAAAAGAACAGCTTTGTTATGCCTACGTACAGCTGCCGGGCACCTTCGAATGGGTACCATGCGCATCCTTGAGGATAAAGAAAGTCGCCACCCATCATCTTGATGCCGGTGCTATCCACCAATAGATGCAGACAACCTTGCTTCTTCTGCACCGGGATGCGCACCTGCAGGTCTTTCCGCCGGTGGGAAAGCGTGCTGAAGTCGGGAACGGCCCAGTCAAGTCCAGCCAGGTGCAACATGCTTTCGCCCATGCCTGTAGCTTGCCATCGCGCCAGACCAAAGAGGCATTTGATGGTGAGGCAGAACTGAATGGCGGCGGCGGAGAAAGTTGGCTGACGCCCCCGCTTGCCAGTAGCGGGGCCAGCCAATTCATGTCTTTGTCGAGCCAGAGGAGTAACTGCCCTTATTGCTTGAGGGCCTGGTTGTAGGCTTGCCAGTTGATGGTTTGGTACTTGGGAGGGAGGGGCTTGCTCATGCGGTCATTCTACCGGACGGGCTCAAGCCCTGATTTGTGCAACAAAGCCTATCGAAGAAGAAACTCCATATGCTCTGCTCGGACAAGGGGTATACATGGGGGTGTTCGATAATGTGGCCAAAAACCTAAATGGGAGCCGTGGCTTAAAACGCGCCCACAAACTAATCCAACATCGCCCAGCACCTGCATTCCTTACAGTTTTAAATCCCCAGATAAAAACCAAACGCCAGTACAGCTACTAACACACGACACGGCTTACATCTTCGATATGTATGGCGAATATGGTCGAAATAGGTTCTACTTCTGCATCAAGAAAGATACTCGGGGGAAAGGTTACCTATCCAAGCGAAGTCCACGAGGGAAGTGCTCATCAGAGCCTCTGTAAGGGATGAGTCGACATCTAGGTGCAAAACTAAAACCAGACTTTTACTCCTTGTCGCTCAATTAGTAGGCACATAACCTAGGTAATTTCACAGGTATGACAGACTATTCTGGGTTTTGAACTTATATTTCCCTATTAACAGCAACCACTTTCCAGTTAACAGACTATTACCGGTTTAAGCTGCGAAGGAAAAACAGCTCCAGATGAAAGCCCACAATTTAGTCTTTCGTGACACAATAAAGTCTGTTGAAGGGCTCTGATAGCTAGGTCACCAAGCTGGCTTGGCTATCTTGTGGCCCATACAAAAACTACACAGCACGGGGCAACGGATTCTCCTCCAACCACTGAGTCAGAGTACCGCAGGCTACTGCATCCCATTCCCAGCAAGTAAACGGGTATTCCTCACTGGCGTAGATAAATCGCTTTTCCTGCTTACGTTTCAGATAATCGGGAGTCACCATTCCATATACTTCAACGACTATGGGTTCAGGAGTATCGAGAAGCACAAAATCCGGATGCACCTGCATATCTCGGTCAGCCTGATACCTAAGCGGCTTCTTGAACCACCGGCTACGATGGACAAGCTCATGGGCGAAATCCCGCTCATACCTGGAGTCAAACGGCACATGCTCCGCTACGACCGGCATGAGTACAATTGAGCTGATTCTGGCGTAGCTCTTTGTGCCGTATGGTTGAGCGATACCAAGTGCGATAACATCGTGACCGTCAGCTTGTGAGTAAGCGAGCTCTTCGCTAAAGCTTAGCCTTATCGAGTCGAGTACAGGTTTGGCGCAGTTAGTAAAGAGCGACAAGTTAACCCCAAACATCGCCCTCATCGAATAGTCATTAGCTTCCGCTGCCATTAGAGCCGTTACATCCGCCGATTTAAGCCGAGTGATAAACAACACAAACCTGCTCTTCTTCCGAGCTTCGCTGAACTTTGCGAAATTTCGTGCATTCTGGTTTGGCGTTTCAGCGTGTAACGGCAGTAGTAGAAGGTCAGACAGGCCATACTCCAGGTTATTGAGCCCAGTCGGGCGGATACCATAGGCGGCTTGGCGGAGTTTCGTCCATAACGAATCCACTGGGAGGTCTGGATTGAAGATATGCAACCCAGCTCGCTCCCACAACAGGTGGAGTAATCCCAATTCCGTCATACGGTTTACAACCCTACGCGATGGCCCCCTTTTGAAGTGGAATGTTGACGCAGTAGGTACCACAGACTCGGCTGATTTCTTCAATGGTTTAGCCAACCTTACCAGTAATTCTTCATCGGCACTCTTGACCGCTTCCAAGGTGTAGCCCCAAGACGCTACATCAGTGGAAGTTAAGTCGTGGTGGCGACATAGCTTGTCATGGAGGCTGCCTGTACTCTTGTCTTTGGCTGGAAAGTAATTACTTCCACGCCGAGAAATATACATGGACGGTCGGCATGGATGGCAGAGACAGACCACTTCACCCGCTCTGCCTACCAAGGGGCTAAGTAAGTCATTAATAGCTTTATTCGATAAGGCGGAGAGGTCTACTACTTTTTTGGAAATTTCGTACTGAGCCATAGCTTGCCTGGTGAGAGTTATGAAAATTCAGTATAGGACCCTTAGCACGACGGACGATTTTAAGCCAGGCATCACCTCGCACACCTCCGACGTCTCCCCGGTAGGGAGTAGCACGCTATTTTAGCTGCATTTTAAGGAAGCATTGCAAAAAGGCCGCTAAAAAGCGGCCTTAAAGTTTGTTACTGGAGTGCAAGACCTTTTGAGCATCAGCGACATCATGGTGTTCAATCTGAGCAGAGTTGAGGACCCTTTCGAAGCCGGAACACATTATCTGGGTGACCTAGCCCCAGCAGAGGTGGGCTTCCTCATGAAGCTCATTGAAAAGTGAAATGTGTCTTTATCATGCATAAGTTCGCTATACGGTTATGTAGGAAACAACCGGAGAAAGACATGTCGCTCGTCAAAATATTCTGCAATTACAGTAGTTACACTTTCTTAAAGAAGCAATTCCGTAGGAATTGCCGTTTAGCTGTAGGAAAACTGACGTTACCTCCACTCCCAATTTATTGGGACCGATTGGAGAAAATAAAATGGAACCCTCTGGCTATAAAAAGAGGTGACTGGTCAACTTCTTGGCCAGTACAATCACTAGAGGACCTTGAGCTATTTTACGAGCTACGAGGAATGGCAGAAATTTCTGAAAAGCATTATCATTTATTTTACTTGCACCTAGAGCACCTATTTGGCAATGCCCCTAAGCCAGTTCGTCCAAACTGGCTGCGGGCCTGACTCAGACGACCACCTCTTGGTGGTCGTCATATTATTTCATTTTCAAACTAATGAGAATTACAAGGTATGATGACCCTGATAGTCAATTGGCTCAAATCATTTTTTATAATAAAAAAGGCCAAAAATAAGCTAACAACCCATGTCAAAAAAACAAAAATTCAATTAGTTACAAAAAAACCTGAAGCTGTCATGCCAATGGCAACAGCGTTGCTTTATCAAGGAAAAAACTCTATCACCATTAATGAAGAAGTAATTCAACTTTCACTGAAAATATTACACCACGAGAGAAATGGAAAGAAGATTGGCCCGAGCTCTAGCCAAGAAAAAATTATCTTCAATAAAAATATTGCAACTCTAGTCGGCGCTGGTGCCGGCTCAGGAAAATCAACAACCTTAGTTAGTCGCATTCTTTTCCTGCACAAATTCTGCAAAGTGCACCTAACTGAAATGTCCGTCTTTACTTTTACACGCAAGTCACGGGCAGACTTCATATCCAAGCTTTCTAAAGAGGCCACTCGTTGGGGAATAAATATTCCTGAGGAAAAAGCTAGAACAATCGTCAGGACATTCCACTCTAAAGTTTTAGAAGCTGCTCGAGACACATTAGACCCTAGAAGTAAAATATTTGAATTCCTTGATGAAAAATCTAATGCACCTGCCGAAGTTAATGAAGCAATTGAAAAGGCAAATACAATATCATCCCTCTTTAAATTTAAGCTTACAGCACCTCAAATTGACATCTTAAAAGAAGTATACAACGAGTGCTATAAATCAGATAACGCATTCAAAGACTCCATTAAAAATTTATTTATACATGCCTGCATTACTCAAACAGAAATCGAAGAAGAACAATTCAGGAAAAAGATAAAATTCATCAGCAGAGCAAGTAAATACGACAATTCCCTATGCCGCCACTTAGAAGAGAAATGGGCGGAAATGGGATGCTGGCCTATTCCCGGCATATTAACAAGAGATAAAAATGAGTTGCAATGTAAATTAGAATGCCTAGAGGAAATTTTCTATGCAAATGGTTACATCCCGGAATCTGATACGTATGTAATACTTGGGCAATATGACAAAATAAGTTCAAAAGAAATTATTGTAGATGAAAAGAAATTTTCACCACTATTTGCAGCAATAAACAAGCGTGACTATCTAATCATTCTTAACGACAAGCGTATCCGCTACATCAAAGACAAAGATGACTACGCTAGGCTATGCGAGCAATTATCCATAATAAAAACAGGAAAGGGCTACGATAGTCCAGTCCTTGAAATTATCACACCCGGCGAGCGCGATACAAGCCCAGCCTTTATTGCCCTCCACAAATTTGGAATATTTTCTGAAAATATAGGAATAAAGCCTGATGAACTTTACGATAGACTTGCATCCAAACTGAATAGTATTGAATTTGATTTCATTTATGCAACTTCAGTATTCTATAAAGCACTCTACAAGTTACTAGAAGAAAGAAAAATAGTAACTTTCAATCAGCTATTTCTACGTATAAGTGAAGATACGGAGATGCAAAAAAAGGTGGATTTAGGAACCTTATTTAGCATGAAACACCTTATGATTGATGAATTTCAGGACATCTCCCCAATAATTGTAAAATTTGTTATTGCCATGCATACCGAGTTAAAAAGGCGAACAAAAGATAGGGAGCAACCAACTCTACTTTGCGTGGGTGATGATTGGCAGTCAATCTATGGCTGGAGAGGTAGTTCGCCACACTTTTTTTTAGATTTCCCTAAGTTCTTTAAAGGTGCAGATGCTACCCCCCTTTATCTGAATGAAAACTATAGGTCATCTCAGCTTATAATTAATGCCGCCGAGAGATTTATACACCGAATATCTGAGGAAGATAGAAGCGTAAAAAATGGTCGCGCAGAAAATAGTGAAGTAAAAGAAATAAATCACCCACTACTTTGCATATCAAGCTACAAAAATAACGACATCGAAACGGCAATTGAACTACTACTCAACCTTGCAAAAAAGAATGAAAATGTCTATTTACTTTCTAGAAAAACAACAGACTGTCAAGCATATGAAAAAATAAAAGACAAAAGATTCTTAGCCACTACGATTCACCAAAGCAAAGGATTAGAGGCTGAATATGTAATAATTATTGGAGACTGTCAAAGCTTTGGCACCAACTCCCTTAAAAATATACTCTACCACGAGGCCGGCTTTAAGAGCTCATTCGATAAAATGCAAAATGATGAGATGCTACGCCTTGCTTATGTTGGCGTGACAAGAGCTAAGAAAATATGTATCTGGTTTGGAGAACCAAAACATCGTGGGGTTCTTAATAAAGCACCAGCAGATGGCACCAGTCGACACGACATTTCTAGTCAGGAACTAATCTCATACTTAGAAAAACTATCCACAGAACAAGAGCATGCTTAGTCTATATACATAAAATACCATTCCTTTATTAAGCCACCCAGCAGGCGTCTTATTCACTGAGACATTTCAATGAATAAGACGCCAAAAAGTCAGAAGTAGACTTTAACAGTGAGCCTATTTTTTCAAAAAGTTGACGTATTAAAAAAATACCATTCTTATGAGAACATAACGAAATGACAGACATACCCATACAACCTCTCATTAACTTTGCTGCGGTGGTTATAAGTCTACTCAGTGCTCTTATCCTCCCGCTATGGAAGTTTGTGCGTATTGACTTCAGGGCAAGCCTGCATTCTGACTACCAATTTGCGAAGCAGCTCATAGAAATAGACTCCCGCTCAGGCCAATCCCATTATGTGCGCAGGCTCGGCTATGCAGCACTGACCGCGGGTGCCGACATCACCAGCAAGGAGGCTGAGTATTTGCTTACGTTTGCGGAAAGCAGCCGGACTTTCACACAGTACGAGCATTGCAAGAAATACCTGGAAATTGTTGATTTTCCTTCTGGCTGCAATATGCAGTACAGGCCACATTGGAGAAGTAAGTTCAAACGCTGTGCAAGTAAAAAGACAGCAGCAGCCTTCTACTTTGTCTTTGCCACCATTGGTATGTGGCCAACCGTGGCACCGCTGACTGGCGTTTCACCAGCATTCACAGGCAACCTGACTTGGCCACAGCGGCTGTCCTGTCTTATCCCGTTCTTTACAATGGCCTTCTGGTGTCTTTCGTTATCTACAAAGCTCAGCGACGCTGAGAAACTGATAGAGCTACAAAATGCGACACCCCGTCAACGAAAGAAAGCGCGCAAGTGTTAAGCACTCCTCATACTGACCGCTTCAACCTAGAGTGGCCCGTTTTTTGGACACATGGAGTGAATCGGATAGCCGACGAACTTGTGCTCTGCAAGCCGTGACTAGTTCTCTGCTTGTGTAATTTCTCCCTGTACATGAAGAAAGTTTGTATTCCAATGTATGTATTGAAAAGACATGATTCGCCCAGAGAGCATTGTAAAAACTGGCTACTATCAGAATTTTGATAAAAAGTTGTATAATTAGGGATTAAGAGCCTCTATGAACAGCGGCAAGAGCACCCAGTTGCTGCAGATCGCCAACAACTACGAAACCATGGGCAAGCAGGTGGCACTGTATACCGCCGCTATCGACGACCGCTTTGGCGTGGGCATGATTTCCTCCCGGCTGGGCATCCAGCGTCAGGCGCACACCTTTGCCGGCGATACCGACTTCCTGTCACTGGATTGGGCCGGCATCAGCTGCATCCTGCTGGACGAAGCCCAGTTCCTGACGCCAGAACAGGTATGCCAACTGCACCGGCTGGCCCACACCCGCAATATCCCGGTCATCTGCTTTGGCCTGCGGGTGGACTTTCAGGGCCATCCCTTTCCCGGTTCCACCTGGCTGCTGACCCGCGCCGAAGAGATTGAAGAAATCAAGACCATCTGCGCCTGCGGCAAGAAAGCCACCATGCACATCCGCATCAATGCCGATGGCAGCCGGGTGATAGCAGGCCCGCAGGTGGAGATTGGCGGCGAGGCGCGTTACCGTGCCGTGTGCGGCCGCTGTTTCCACCAGAGCTGACCTGCCAGACCTTGCGCCGCCCGGCAGCCTTGCCGCAGACTGCCAGCCTCTGCCTCGTTCCACCGGGACAATACCGCCATGCATACCTTTTTCTGGCACGACTATGAAACCTTCGGTGCCGTGCCACGGCAGGACCGCCCCTCGCAATTTGCCGGGGTGCGCACCGATGCCGAGCTGAACGAAATCGGCGAGCCGCTGATGATTTACTGCCAGCCCGCCCCCGACTACCTGCCCGCGCCGGAGGCCTGCCTGCTCACCGGCATTACCCCGCAGCACTGCCTGCAACAAGGTGTGGCCGAGCATGAATTCGCCGCCGTGATCGAACGCGAACTGGCGGCTCCCGGCACCATCGGCGTGGGCTATAACTCGTTGCGCTTTGACGATGAAGTCAGCCGCGTTTTGTTCTGGCGCAACCTGATCGACCCCTATGCCCGCGAATGGCAAAACCAGTGTGGCCGCTGGGACATTCTGGACTTGGTCCGCGCCACTTATGCGCTGCGTCCGGAAGGCATTGAATGGCCACAGCACGAAGATGGCCGCCCCAGTTTCAAGCTGGAACACCTGTCTGCCGCCAACGGCCTGTTGCACGAAGCCGCTCATGACGCGCTGTCCGATGTGCGCGCCACCATCGCACTGGCGCGGCTGATCAAGCAAAAGCAGCCCAAACTGTTCGACTATTACCTCAGCCTGCGCAAGAAAGACGCGGTGAAGGCACAGCTGAACCTGCACAAACCGCAGCCGCTGTTGCACATCTCCGGCATGTATGGCGCCGAGCGCGGCAATCTGGCGATTGTCTGGCCGCTGGCCCAGCACCCCACCAATGGCAATGAAGTTATCGTGTGGGACCTGGCCTTCGACCCGGCCATGCTGCGCGGCCTGAGCGCGGATGACATCCGCCAGCGCATCTACACCCGTAGCGAAGACCTGCCCGAAGGCGTCACCCGGCTGCCGCTCAAGACCATCCACATCAACAAATCGCCGTTTGTCGTGGCCAACCTCAAGGTACTGAGCGCGGACCGGGCCGCCCACTGGGGCGTAGACATGGCTCAGATTCAGCAACATGCCGCCAACGCCGCCGCCCTGCCCGACCTCATCCACACCTGGCGGCAGGTTTATCGCCGCGAAGCGGGCGAGCCGCGCGATGTGGATGAAAACCTGTACGGCGGCTTTGTCAGCAATAACGACCGCAAGGTACTGAACAAGCTGCGGTTGAAATCTGCCGCCCAACTGACCGGCGAAATGGCCTTTTTTGAAGATGCCCAACTGGGTGAATTGCTGTTTCGCTACCGCGCGCGCAACTTCCCCACCAGCCTGTCTGGCGAGGAAAACCAGCGCTGGCGCGACTGGTGCCAGCACAAGCTGCAGGACGGCGTGGGCGGACGCAGCCTGGCGCAATTCCAGCAGGAAATGGCAGCCGTGCGCGAACGCGAGCTGACACCCGCCCAGCAAGCCATCCTGCAACAGCTGGACAGCTACGCCGCCAGCCTGCTGGCGCAACACCCGTAAAAGCAGGTTCCGGGGCGGATACAGCTGTGCGACAATCCCGCCCCAGACCCAGCCAGTACAAAGACCACACCATGTCACACACACCCGACGCCATCCTGTTGATGGGCCCCACCGCTTCCGGCAAAACCGGCCTGGCGCTGACGCTGGCCCGCCATTTTCCGGTGGAAATCATCAGCGTGGATTCGGCCCTGGTGTATCGCGGCATGGATATCGGCAGCGCCAAACCCACGCCTGATGAAATGGCCGCCTGTCCGCACCACCTGATTGACATCATCAGCCCGCTGGAGACGTATTCCGCCGCCCAGTTTCATGCCGATGCCAACCGCTTGATCACGGAAATCCGCACGCGCGGCAATATGCCGCTGCTGGTGGGCGGCACCATGCTGTACTACAAGGCGCTGCTGGAAGGCTTGTCCGACCTGCCACAAGCCGACCCGGCACTGCGCGCCGAACTGGACGCCGAAGCCAGCCGTATCGGCTGGCCCGCCATGCACGCCAGACTGGCGGTGCTGGACCCGGACACCGCTGCCCGTCTCAATCCCAATGACGCGCAGCGCATTCACCGCGCGCTGGAAATCTGCCTGCTCAGCGGCCAGACCATGTCCAGCCTGATTGCCCGGGGCAAGGCAGCCGCCGCCGACTTTAACTGCCTGCCGCTGGCACTGGTGCCGGAAGAGCGCAGCTGGCTGCACCAGCGTATTGCCCAGCGCTTTGATCTGATGCTGCAGCAGGATTTTCTGGGCGAGGTTCGCCGTCTGCGTCAGGAATACCCGACGCTCACACCTGATTTACCATCCATGCGCTGCGTGGGTTATCGCCAGGCCTGGGACTATCTGGACGGGCTATGCAGCGAGGCAGAATTCATCGAACGCGGCGTGGCCGCCACCCGCCAGTTGTGCAAGCGCCAGCTGACCTGGATGCGTAGCCTGCCGGTGCTGCCGGTCAGCGCGCAGCGCGCCGATCTGACCGACAGCGTGCTGCAAGCCTGTAGCGATTTCATCGCTGGCAAGCCGGTGGCGGACACGCTGCGCTACATGGGCAGTTTCTGAGCACAAGGCTCACACAAGAAAAAACCCGCCGTAGCGGGTTTTCTCTTCTCTAGCCAGTGATGGCTCAGCTGGCAGCCACCAGCTTGATTTCCACCTTCCATGCCGGGTTGGCCAGTTTGGCCTCCACGGTGGCGCGGGCCGGTACATTGCCAGCAGGCACCCAGGCATCCCAGGCGGCGTTCATGGCGTCGTAGTCGGCCAGGCTGGCCAGGAAAATGGTGACATCCAGAATCTTGCTCTTGTCCGAACCCAATTCCGCCAGCAGGGTGTCGATCTGGCCCAGCACATTGGCGGTTTGCGCCTGCGCGTCGGCATCGGTGTTTTCCGGCACCTGACCGGCCAGGAAAATCATGCCGTTGCATACGGCGGCTTCGGCCAGACGGGCGCCCTGCTTGTGACGATAGATGCTCATGCTGCTTCCTTTGCTGCAAGGTGGGAAAGCGCAGATTCTACCGCTAAAGCGGGTAGGGCACAGTGCTTATCCCGAGGCTGAACACGACGCGCAAACTTGGCCAAACCAGGCCGGGCGGTCGCAAAAAATGGCAAATCCGGCTGTTTCTGCAGGCGTGAGGAACTTTTTTGCTGCAATCGCAAAAAAAGCCGGCAGACGTGATTGACACCGGCAAAGACGGAAGACTAGAATCCGCGCATCTCAATTTCGGGCTTACTGTCTTGGACTGCTCCAGTCATCAACAACACTGTGATTTGCTGATCCACTAAGACCCGCGTCGTTTTCCTGCGCCGCCGTCTTGAGTGATCAAGCCGGGCGCGGGCCTCATCATTACCCTGCCCCCCATTCCAGTTGCTTCTGCATTGCTCCACCGCCTGCCATGGTCTCATGCCATGCCAGCAAGGTCGGTCGTGCATAAGCCTTGCGTTGCTGATTACGTGGCAAGCCAACGGCCAAGCCGTTTGCAAAAGGAAAAAGCCATGGACCCCTACCCCAGTAGCGCGGTCGCTCAGAGCATCAAGATGGCGAGCAGTATGATGAGGATGGCCTATCGGCATTGATATTCCTTCCCCACGCTCCCTCCCCCTCTGTGTGACCTCCCCCGCAGCACTGGCCCTTGCGGCCTGATTAAAAGTTTTGTTGCACCGACCTCGCCACGACAAACCAGCAGGATGCCTGGATATCTCGCGTTTCATGCCCGTAATGAGACCAGACATCCATACCCCCTGAAAGGCAGACCCGAGCCGTCGGACCGTGCAGCAATCCCTTTGCAGTAATCGTTTCAGGGAGTAACACATGTCCAAACAAGATAACCGCACCGCCGTGCTGGATAGCGCCCACATCGGTGATATCCGTGGCGCGCTGGGTACCATCCGCCACAACGATACCGATGCCCGCCACGGCTGGATGGCCAAATTCAAAACCCTGCTGGCCATTCTCGGCCCCGGCCTCATCGTGATGGTGGGGGATAACGACGCCGGTGCCTTCAGCACCTATGCCCAAGCCGGACAAAACTACGGCACCTCGCTGCTGTGGACGCTGGCGCTGCTGATTCCGGTCCTGTACGTGAATCAGGAAATGGTGCTGCGTCTGGGCGCGGTGACTGGCGTGGGCCATGCCCGGCTGATTCTGGAGCGCTTTGGCAAATTCTGGGGTGCCTTCAGCGCCATCGACCTGTTTTTGCTCAATGCGCTGACCATCGTCACCGAATTCATCGGCATCAGCCTGGGGATGGATTTTCTGGGCGTACCCAAAATCATCGGCGTGGGCCTGGCTGCGGTATTCATCATGCTGTCGGCCAGCACCGGCGACTTCCGCCGCTTCGAGCGCTTTTCGCTGATTCTGGTGGCTGGCAGCCTGCTGCTGGTGCCTATTCTGGTGATGGTGCACCCGCCGATGACCCAGGTGGCGCATGATTTCCTGGTGCCGCAAATGCCGGCTGGCGGTAAGCTGGCCGACGTGATGCTGCTGATCATCGGTATTGTCGGCACCACCGTGGCACCGTGGCAGCTGTTCTTCCAGCAAAGCTATCTGATCGACAAACGCATTACCCCGCGTTTCATCTCCTACGAACGTGCTGATTTGTGGCTGGGCATTGCGCTGGTGGTGATTGGCGCGGTGGCGATGATTGCCTTTACCGCCAAGGTGTTCATGGGTCATCCGGAATTCGGCAACTTCCAGGATGCCGGCGCGGTAGCCCATGGCCTGGCCAAATACTATGGCCGCCTGCCCGGCACGCTGTTTGCCATTGCCCTGATTGACGCCAGCATCATCGGTGCCATGGCGGTATCACTGTCCACCGCCTATGCGCTGGGCGATGTACTGAGCCTGAAACACTCGCTGCACCGCAAACCGGGCGACGCCAAGGGCTTTTATGCCATGTATTGCGGCCTGATCGTGCTGGCGGCCGCGCTGGTATTGATTCCGGGCGTGCCGCTGGGCCTGCTGACCAATGCAGTGCAAACCCTGGCCGGCGTACTGCTGCCCAGCGCCACCGTCTTCCTGCTATTGCTGTGCAATGACAAAGACGTACTAGGCCCGTGGGTGAATGGTCGCTTCTTCAATGTGCTGTCGGCCATCATCGTGGCGGTACTGGTGCTGTTGTCCATCATCCTGACTGCCGCCGTGGTGTTCCCCGACATGTCGGGCGAAACCATCAGCAATATCCTGATTGGTGGCAGCGTGATCGGCCTGATCATCGCCATCGTGGTGAACGTGCTGCATGCCCGCGAAGAAATGGAAAAGGGCCAGCTGCCGCATCACAAGGCGCGCAAAGTGGACTTGCATCACATGCATACCTGGCGCATGCCGGCTCTGGACCAGCTGCCCCCGCTGGTGCTGTCTCAGCGTAATAAGCTGTGGATGGCCGTGCTGCGCGGCTATCTGGTGGTGGCCATGGGCATGGTGATCTACAAGGTGGTGGCCTCCATGCTGTAACACCTGGGCAGGACGCCACGGTCCAGCCATCTCGTATGACAGCTGGCGGTTTCGTCAGATTGCAATCGCCAGCTGTTATACATACGCCTGCGCCAGACCATAACAACAGGAGGCTGCATGCACTTCGATTTTTCTGTCTTTACCCATTCCTTCATCGCACTGGTAACCGCTTTTCTGCTGGGCTCGGCCATCGGTTACGAGCGCCAGGTGCGCCAGCGTACTGCCGGCCTGCGCACCAATGCCCTGGTTGCCGTGGGCGCGGCCGCCTTTGTCGATCTGGCGGTACGCTTGGGCGGCAATGAAGGTGCCACCCATGTGGTGGCCTATGTGGTATCCGGCGTCGGTTTTCTGGGTGCCGGCACCATCATGAAGGAAGGCCTGAATGTACGCGGGCTGAATACTGCCGCCACCTTGTGGGGTTCGGCCGCTGCCGGTGCCTGCGCCGGAGCAGGCTTGCTGGATGCAGCCTTGCTGGATGCCATCTTCGTGCTGGCCGCCAACACCCTGCTGCGCCCGGTAGTGAACTCGATCAACCGTACACCGCTGGATGATGAGCACAGCGAAGTCACCTACCAGCTATGCGTGATCAGCGACGAAGAACAGCAAAAGCTGGCTTTTTCCATGATTGATGCGCTGCTGGAGCAGGCGCAATACCCGCTGGGCGACGTGAATATCGAGCCGTTTGGTGATGACGACGTGGAAATCACCGCTACCTTGCTGTCGACATCTGCCGATTCCGTGGTACTGGAACGCATTGCCGCCCAACTGACTGCCATGCCTTACATCAAGCAGGCGTACTGGAACCAGAGCATTACCGAATAGTCATTAGGCACCGCTCCATAAAAAAACCGCCGGTCAACCCGGCGGTTTTTCTCTGGCATGACTGACTCAGGCCACGGCGGTCATGCGCAGATTGAAAGCAAAACGCTCCAGCGCAGCAATGCCGGATTGCTCGGCCCGTGCGCACCAGTCCTGCAATTCGTGCAGCAGCTGCTCCCGCGTCAGCGAAGAGCGCTCCCACAAGCGGCACAACTCCTGACGCATGGTATACACCGTTGTCAGCGTAGGGCTGTGCTGCAACAACAGCTCCAGTTGCGCCTTGTCACACTCCGGCGTGTCTTTGGCATCCTGCTTCAGCCAGATCTTCATCTTGCGGGCCAGATCGTCCATATCGGGCAGGCTGACCTGTTCCAGCTCTTTGCGATACACCTCTTTCAACTCGCGGGCATAACGTGCGGCGATGGCGTAGCGATTGGAGATAATGGCCTGCAGGTGCTCCAGGTCCAGCTGCGGGCGGCTGGCATCCCGTGCCAAACGCGGGGCCACGCGGCGTACCTTGGCCAGATGGCAGATTTCCAGCATGCGGATGTACATCCAGCCAATATCAAACTCGTACCATTTGTACGACAGCTTGGCCGAGGTGCCGAAGGTGTGATGGTTGTTGTGCAGCTCTTCACCACCCACGATGATGCCCCAGGGAAAGATATTGGTAGAGGCATCTTCGTTTTCGAAATTGCGATAACCCCACCAGTGGCCCAGGCCATTGATTACCCCGGCGGCCCAAAACGGAATCCAAATCATCTGCACTGCCCAGATCGACAGCCCCGCCGGGCCAAACAGCAGCAAGTCGATGGCCAGCATCAGGATGATGCCCTTGCCATAGTGTGGCGTGTACAGCTTGTGCTCGATCCAGTCATCCGGCGTGCCGTGGCCAAACTTGTCCATGATGGACTGATCCTTGCAGGCGGCGCGGTAAAGCTCCACCCCTTCCCACAGCACTTTCTTGATACCGAGAATCTGCGGGCTGTGCGGGTCTTCGGGGGTTTCGCACTTGGCGTGATGCTTGCGGTGGATGGCAGCCCACTGCTTGGTGACCATGCCGGTGGTCAGCCACAGCCAGAAACGGAAGAAATGGCTGGGCAGCGGATGCAGGTCCAGCGCACGATGCGCCTGATGGCGGTGCAGAAAAATAGTGACCGAGGCAATGGTGATGTGCGTCAGAATCAGTGCCGCGACGATGTATCCCCACCACGGGATATCCAGCAAACCGTTAAGCCAATAATGCATGTGTACGGACAACCTTGAGCGAAATTTTGGGCAATCCTCCATTTTAACCAATTGATCCGGCAGTGTCAGACTGTTTTCTACGGTTCGACTTGTGGCGCGCATGGTGTACCATAGGGCCTCAATCCACACACCCTTCAGAAAAACGCTTGTGTTGCCAAAACGACGTCTGATTATTGCGGGAGCCACTCTGGGTGGCCTGTTGGTGTTCAACGGTGCGGCGGCCTTCTGGGCCGGCATGAAAGCCGAGGACACGCTGGAAGAACAGCACAAGATGCTAGCCAGCCTGCCGCTGTTCAAGGTGAAGTCCCACAGCTACGACCGTGGCTGGTTCTCCTCTACCGAGACCACCGAACTGGAATTCAATCGCCGCCTGTCCGGGCCGTATGAAAACATGCTGCCGGACAACTTCAAGCTGCTGCTGAACTCCACCATCAAGTTTACCCACCACATCAAGCATGGCCCCTTCCCTGGCCTGTCCAGCCTGGACTTCCGTCCTGCGCGCGCGCTGGTTACCACGGAATTTGCCATGAGTGATGCCACCCGCAAGACACTCAAAACCTTCTTTGGCGACAAGGACCCGATCACCGTCACCAACCGGCTGGGCTTTGGCGGCGGCGGCGAGCTAAACGTCAACGTGCCCTCCTTCGATTACGAAGAGGCCCTGTCCGGCGTGAAGATGAAATGGAAAGGCTTCGACCTGAAGCTGGACTACGCTTCCGGCTATAAGGAATACAAGACCGAGGCCAACTCGCCGGGCTTCCTGCTGGAAGCCTCCAGCAAGGGCAGCCTGGCCTTTGACGGCGTGCGCTACGTATCCGACATCCGCCCGGGCACAACGGGCATCAAGCTGGGCACCAGCGAGCTGACCGTAGGCAATGTGCAGCTCAACTGGAAGGACAGCGTTCCTTACAGTATCAAGCTGAACGAACTGGTTTACCTGATGACGCGCATGCGCGTGGGCGAATTCATCAACCCGTCCGGCGAATTCAAGCCCTCGGCAGTATCGCTGAAGAACTTCCGCTACCAGATTGTCAGCAGCGAACAGGATGAATTCATCAATACACGTGGCAAGCTGGATTTTGCCGAATTCAATTACAACGACCAACATTACGGCCCGATGCGGCTGGATGTGTCGGCTAACCACCTGCACGGCCCCACCCTGCTGAAGCTGGATCAGGCTATCAGCCAGATTCCATTTGAAGGCGTGGACCCGGCGGTATTGCGCAAGCAATATATCGACACCATCAAGCGCACCGGTATTCCGCTGCTCACCAACAACCCCAAGCTGGTGATCAACGACTTCTACCTGAAGATGCCCAGCGGCGAAACCACGCTGCAAGGCAGCCTGGGGCTCAACGGCTTGCAGGAAGCCGACCTGAACAACTCCAGCGCCTTCCTCAAGCGCTTTGAAGTGGAAGCAAAGCTAAGCTTGCCACGCAAAACACTGGAAAACCTGGTGGTGGCGCAGGCACGCACCCTGTTCATGGTGGACCAAAGCGCAGAAGTACAGCCCAATATGAGCGAAGTGGAAGATCTGGCGCGCAATCTGCTGGACAGCCAACTGACGCAGTGGCGGGATGAAAAGTACATCAACGAAGACAAAGGGCAGATTTCCACCCAGCTCAACTACAAAAACGGCAACCTGGCCATCAACAGCAAAAAGGTTGGCCTGCCGTGGGAAGAGCAGGAAGATCCGGCCCCGACCGCCTCGGCCCCTGCTGCCAAGGTGCAGGCCAGTGCCGGCAAGTAGGCAGCTCGCAGATACGACAAAGGGGGCCTTGGCCCCCTTTTTCTTTTCACCGCTTCTATGTACCGGACAAGTGCCACATTGCTGGCAGCTTGCTCAGGCGGCAGCGCGCCCCGGATGACACGCTTCCATCTGCTGCAGTGTTTCCTTGCGCAGCTGGTTGGCACAACAAGCACACTTGCCGCATTCAGATGCCACGCCCAGTTCCGCCCGCAAGTCACACATGCGCGTGGCACCGCCTTCCACCGCCTGACGGATCTGGCTGTCGGTTACCGCATTGCACAGGCAAACATACATGGCTAAAACCCTGAATGAGAATAATTCTCTATATAGTATTTTCAAATAATAACGATTGTCAATTACATTAAGGACTGGCAAATGCAATGGAAGCCAAATACCACAGTGGCCACTATCGTGGAGCAGGATGGCCGCTATCTGATGGTGGAAGAAGAAACCGAGCAAGGCTTGCGCTTTAACCAGCCTGCCGGTCATCTGGAATACGGCGAAACCCTGTTTGCTGCCGCCATCCGCGAAACCCGCGAGGAAACCGGCTGGGAGGTGGAATTACAACACCTGGTGGGCATCTATATGGTGGACAAACCGGGCAGTGACATTACCTGGCTGCGTTTTGCCTTTGCCGCCCGCGCCGTGCGCCATCATCCGGCAGAAAAACTGGATACAGGCATTGTCAGCGCACACTGGCTTACTTACGATGAGATCGCCGCCCGCCTGTCGCAACACCGCAGCCCGGTTGTCATGCAATGTCTGGATGACTACCGGCTGGGACAACGCTTTGCACTGGACCTGATTCACCATCAACCCTGAAGCTGGCGGCAAGGGAGGAAACCTTGCACCACCTTCTGCGCATGCTGTGTCGCCATTGCAGATGGCCGTTGCTATTGCTTGCCAGCGGAGCGCTGCATGCGGACCCCTTGCAGCTCTGTTATGATTACGGCTGCGCCAAACAGCTGGAAGTGGAAGTCTCCGAAGAGGCCCGCGACTGGCTGGCCCGGCTGTTTGACCATCCGCAGGATGCCAGCACCGAGCGCAGCCAGATCCAGCGTGCCGTCCAGGCCCTGTACTGGCTGTCGGCACAAGACAGCCCACTGTGGCATGACAAGGGCGGCGACCGCTTCGACAACGATGCCGATGGCCGCATGGACTGCATCGACCACAGCCACAACGATGCGGCTTTTTTGCAGTTTCTGGCCACACAAGGCTGGCTGCATTTCCACCGGGTGGACCCCATCGTGCGGCGCACCCGCTGGCTGGTGACCCAACACTTTGCCAGCCATATCACCGAGCAGGACACCGGCCAGGAATGGGTGGTGGACAGCTGGTTCAATTCATTCGGGGAACCACCCGTGGTGGTGCCCCTGGCTCTCTGGAAAGAAGGATTTTCCCCGTGACGGGTAAGAAACGTATTGTCGTCGGCATGTCCGGCGGTGTGGATTCGTCGGTAACCGCCTGGCTGCTGAAGCAACAGGGCCATGAAGTGATCGGCGTGTTCATGCAGAACTGGGAAGACGACAACGACGACGAATACTGCTCCATCAAGCAGGATGCACTGGATGCCATGAGTGTGGCCGACATCGTCGGCATCGACATGGAAATCGTCAACTTTGCCAAGGAATACAAGGACCGCGTGTTCTCGTACTTCCTCAAGGAATACTCGGCTGGCCGTACCCCCAACCCGGACGTGCTGTGCAATGCCGAAATCAAGTTCAAGGCCTTTCTGGACTACGCGCTGGAACTGGGTGCCGACTGCATCGCCACCGGTCACTACGCACGCAAGATGGAAAAGGACGGCCTGCATTACCTGATGAAAGCGGTGGACCACACCAAGGACCAAAGCTACTTCCTGTACCGTTTGCAGCAACACCAGCTGGCCAAGTCCATCTTTCCGCTGGGCGACATCCGCAAGACCGAAGTACGCAAACTGGCCGAAGAAGCCGGGCTGCCCACGGCTGCCAAAAAAGACTCCACCGGCATCTGTTTTATCGGCGAACGTCCGTTCCGCGAGTTTCTGCAACGCTATCTGCCCACCCAACCGGGTCAGATGATATTGCCGGATGGCAAGGTAGTGGGCGAGCACATGGGCCTGATGTATTACACGCTGGGCCAGCGCAAGGGGCTGACCATTGGCGGCAGCAAGGATGGCAATGGCGAACCATGGTTTGTTGCCGGCAAGGACATTCCGGGCAACAAGCTGATTGTGGTGCAGGGGCACGATCATCCGCTGCTGCTCAAGCCCACGCTGGCGATGAGCGATTTGTCCTGGACGCTGAACGGCGCGCCAGCCGCTGGCGAATACGCCGCCAAAAACCGCTACCGCATGGCTGATGCTGCCTGCTCACTGTCGCCAGTGGTAGATGGCCAGGCCACCCTCACCTTCCGCGAAAAACAGTGGGCGGTGACCCCCGGTCAGTCTGCCGTGCTGTATGACGGCGATATCTGCCTGGGTGGCGGCATCATCCAGTAAGCAAGCGTGTAATCCATCACACCATTGCCAAAGGCCTGCAATATGCGGGCCTTTTTTATGCCCGGCTGGCGCGCAGAAACACCGAAAACAGCTCGGATTGCGAATTGATACCCAGCTTGCTGTACAGATGTTTCTTGTGCACACGCACGGTTTCCACTGATATCTGCAAGCGCTGGGCTATCGCCTTGCTGGAATGACCGCCCAACATCAGCTGCGCCACCTCGTTCTCGCGCAGCGTCAGGCCCTGCCCTTCCAGCCCAACCGGGGCAACTGGCGGGGCTGCCACCGTGGGCTTGCTGGCCGCCAGTTGCTCGAAATGCAAACGCTGGCGCATCAGGGCCTGCACCCAGGGCTGCAACAGGCTCAGGGTGGCCATCTGCTCTGGCGAGAAACGCTGTCCGGCCCCCAGCGACAGACACAGGGTGCTGCCATCCTCACACGGCAGATTAAACTGCACCTCATCCTCGACAATATTCAGGCGGAAATAACGCTGGTAGTAGTCGGTAAAGGGGAAACGGTCCGGCGCTACCTCGTCCAGCCGCAGCAGCCCGGCATGACGGTACTCCAGGCTGGCGACATAAAACGGGTCCAACTGGTACAGGCCTTGCAGGTAATCCTGAAACAGCGTATCCACCCCGCCATCGGCCATGGCCGGTTCGGCCAATACCTGCGGTGGCGCTTCGGGGAAAAACAGCAGCACCACCCAGCTGTCAAACGCCACATAATCGGCCAGCACACCCAGCAAGGCTGGCCAGAATACCGGTTTATCCAGCTGATCAATCAAGCGCCCCACCGTGCGGTGCCAGGCGATATCCTGTATTTCCAAGGCCACGACTACCCCAATCTGGTTACTCATTTGATGTAATTTTCATACTTGAACCAGGGACCGATACTGAGCCCTGCGCTGACAGCCTATCAAGCTAGCACGCTTAGCCACTTGCCAACAGCAGTTCGCTCAGGATGAAACCGCTGTTGCGCTGTAGTGTGACAACAGTCCACCAAGGAGACAGCATGATTGTAGAACTGGCCCAACTGCCTGGTGTTGATGGCGACATCCCGGCCAACACCGCCAGCGCCCTGCAGGCCATCGCTCGCTGCAGCCCGGATACCCGTCTGCTGGTATTTCCGGAAACTTATCTGAGCGGCTTTCCCACCGCTGACAACATCGCCGCACTGGCACAGCCCATAGCCGGCCCGGCCATCAGCACCATCCAGCAAGCAGCACGTGACAGGAACATCAGCATCGCCATCGGCTTTGCCGAAGCGCATGAAGGCCGCTTTTACAACACCACGGCTCTGATTACCCCGCAAGGCGTAGCCATGGCCTACCGCAAAACGCATCTGTGGGCATCGGACCACGGCATTTTCACCCCTGGTGATGAACTGGTGAGCTGCGAATGGGAAGGCCTGCGCGTGGGCATCCTGATTTGTTACGACATCGAGTTTCCGGAAACCGCCCGCGCCCTGGCGCAGCAAGAGGTAGACCTGCTGATTGTCACCAACGGCAATATGGACCCGTACGGTCCGGTGCACCGCACGGCGATTACCGCTCGCGCCATGGAAAACCAGCTGTTTGCGGTGATGACCAATCGCTGCGGCAGTGGTGACGGCCTGCAATTTGCCGGGGAAAGCGCGGTGATCAACCCCTTTGGCCAAGTGGTGGCCAACTGTGGCCGCGACCCGCAACAACTGCGCGTGGCACTGGATCTGAACCAACTTGAGGCCAGCCGCCGCGACTACCGCTACCTGCACGACCGGCGCATTGCCCTGGCAGGTGAAGTCATCAACGGAGAAAACGGCCTGCGCAGCTTCCGCATCAAACACTAGGCAACGGGACGTGCCATCCCCCTGGGAAGCGCACCGTGCCACAAGGTGAAGTGACAACAAAAGAGACAGGCTCATGACAACAAACACAAACATGAGCCATAAAGGAGAAACAATGGAAACGAAACAACTGGAGCGCTCGCTGACGCTGGGCTCCGTGGTGCTGTTTGGCCTGGCCTACATGACGCCCATCATCGTGCTGGGGACATTCGGCATCCTGGCGCAAATGACCGATGGCATGGTGCCCGCCTCCTATCTGGTGGCGCTGGTGGCCATGCTGTTTACCGCCTATAGCTATGGCCGCATGGCCGCCGCCTTTCCGGTAGCCGGTTCGGCCTATACCTACACCCGTAAATCCATCCACGCCAAACTGGGCTTTCTGGTGGGCTGGGCGGTGCTGCTGGATTATCTGTTTTTGCCAATGGCCATCTGGCTGATCGGTGCGGCCTATCTGGCTTCAGCCTTCCCCAGCATTCCGATGGCGGTATGGGTGATTGCCTTTATCGTGTTCACCACGCTGATCAACATCGTCGGGCTGAAGATGGCCAATACCGTCAACTACCTGATGATGCTGCTGCAATTCCTGGTGCTGCTGGCCTTTGTCGCCCTATGCATCCACTACGTGTCTGGCGATGCCAGCAAGCCCTTGTGGAATCTGGCGCCCTTCTTCCGTGGCGACATGAAGCTGCCGATGATCATGGCCGGTGCCGCCGTGGCCTGTTATTCCTTTCTGGGTTTTGATGCGGTCAGCACCCTCACCGAGGAAACCCGTGATGCGCGTCGCACCATTCCGCGCGCCATCATGTGGATTACCATCATTGGCGGGCTGATTTTCGTGGTGGCATCCTACTTTGTGCAGTTGGCCCACCCGTCCAGCCAGTTCAAGAGCGTGGATGATGCGGCATTCGAGATTGCCAAGAATATTGGCGGCGACCTGTTTGCCAGCATCTTTCTGATCGGCCTGATCGTCGGCCAGTTTGCCTCTGGCCTGTCGGCACAGGCCAGCGCCTCGCGCCTGCTGTATGCCATGGGCCGCGACGCGGTACTGCCGCAGTCTGTCTTTGGCAAGCTGCATGCACGCTTTCGCACGCCGGTAAACAATCTGATTATCTGCGGCGTGGTGGCCTTGCTGGCGCTGAAGCTGGATGTCACCACCTCCACATCCTTCATCAATTTCGGCGCCTTCCTCGCCTTCAGCTTTGTCAATCTGTCGGTAATTGCCCACTACTACGTGCGCCAGCGTCGTCGTTCGCCGCGTGATTTCTTTCTGTTCCTGCTGTTTCCGCTGATTGGCATGCTGGCCGACCTGTGGCTACTGATCAGCCTGGATAGCCGCGCCATCATGCTGGGGCTGATCTGGCTGGCGCTGGGCATTGCCTATCTGGCCAAGCTCACCGGCTTTTTCCGCCGCGAGCCGCCGGAACTGGATTTTGTCGAGGCCGAAGGCTGAGTTCTGAGCAATACACGCAAAAAAGCCCTGATGATTCAGGGCTTTTTCTTTTGCATCAAACCTGCACGGCTTACACCGACAGATAAGACGACTGCTTCAGACCACGGCAGAACTCGGCAAAGAACACATTGCGCTCGTCGCTGGACAGGTCGGCGGCACGCGCCTTTTCTTCGTAGCGATTGAGGATTTCCTCCGGCGACAGGTGCACATAACGCAGCATGTCTTCGATGGTGTCGTGCTCCTCGACACCAGCAAATTCCAGCTGGCCGTTGTCGCGCACATAGACGTTGACCGAGTCGGTATCGCCAAACAGATTGTGCATGTCACCCAGGATTTCCTGGTAAGCACCCACCATGAATACGGCAATCAGGTATTCCTTGCCGGGTTCAACATCATGTACCGACATGCTGGATTCAATGCTCTGCTGGTCGACATACTGCTTCACCTTGCCGTCCGAATCGCAGGTCAAATCCTGCAGCACGGCGCGGCGGGTGGGCTGCTCGTCCAGCCGGTGTACCGGCATGATGGGCAGAATCTGGTCGATGGCCCAGGTATCCGGCAGGCTCTGGAACACCGAGAAATTGCAGAAATACTTGTCGGCCAGCTTGTCGGTCAGTTCGTCATACACCTGGCGCTGCGAGCGCTGGCTGGCTTGCAACTGGCGATGCAGGCGACGGCACAGGGTGGCGTGCACGTCTTCGGCCATGGCCTTTTCCTTCAGCGAAATGCGGCCAGCGGAGTACAGGTCGGACACGTCGGACGCGTAATGGCTGGCACGGTAATAGATTTCCGTCACCATTTCTTCGTCGGTCAGTTCCATCAGCTCGAACAGCTTGCGCACCGGCTTGGCCAGTACCGACAGGTCGTCCACTTCCGGCACGCTTTCCGGCAGGCGTTCCACGTCGGTCACGTTCATGATCAGCACCGCATGGTGGGCAGTCATGGCGCGGCCGGACTCAGACAGAATGCGCGGATGCGGAATGCCGTTTTCGTCGCAGAACTCGGCCAGCATCGACACGATGACCTGGGCGTATTCGTCCATGTCGTAGTTGATGGAGCTGGCATTGCGCGAATGGGTGCCGTCATAGTCCACGCCCAGACCACCGCCTACATCGACGTGGTCAATCGGCAGGCCCAGCGCACGCAGTTCGGCAAAGTAACGCACCGCTTCGCGGAAGCCAGCGCGGTAGTCGCCAATGTTGGCGATTTGCGAACCCATGTGGAAGTGCATCAGCCGCACGCAATCGGACATGCCAGCGGCTGCCAGCTTGTCGGTAGCGGAAATCAGCTGCGCGGCGGACAGGCCGAACTTGCCCTTGTCACCACCGGTATCCGCCCATTTGCTGCTGGCCAGCGAGGACAGGCGCACGCGCATGCCCAGCATCGGGCGCACGCCCAGCTTCTGGCTTTCTTCAATCGCCAGGTCTACTTCGGATTCTTTTTCGATGACGATGAACACCTGATGGCCCAGCTTCTGGCCAATCAGCGCCAGGCGCACGAATTCGCGGTCCTTGTAGCCATTGCAGATGATGGTGCCGCCCTTGGGGGCCAGCGCCAGCACGGCCATCAGTTCCGGCTTGGAGCCGGCTTCCAGGCCGATGGACACCTCGCGGGTGGCGATGATGCTTTTCACCACCGCTTCTTGCTGGTTCACCTTGATCGGGTAAATGGCGGTATAGCGATTGCCGTAGTTTTGCGTGGCAATGGCATTGTCAAAGGCGCGACACAGGCGTGTGACGCGATCTTGCAGGATGTCCGGAAAACGCACCAACAGCGGCAGATCCAACCCTTTTGCGCCCAGTTGACGGCTCAATTCGTGCAGATCGATACGTGTAGTTTGACGCACATTCGGCTGCACCTGGATGCATCCGTTGTCGCCCACGTCGAAATAGCCCGCCCCCCAATGCCGGATGCCGTACAGGCTCCGGCTATCAGCCACAGTCCAAGCCATGAGATTTTCCCTCAATGATTCGATGGATAACCCCGCTCCTTAGTGCGCGGCTTTCGGGCTACAAAGCTTTTATGTGGGCCTGGGATGTCGGAGCGAAACAATTGATTGTCAGTGTTTTGCATTGCAAAACGAGCGCGGATTTTAACAACATCACGCAGCTTGACAAGTAAAAATTTGATGACGTGGCCGCCAGAGCGCTTTTCGGAACCATCTCTCCTACCCGCATGTCCTGCACCGTGCAAAAAAAACGGCAAATATGCTGTCTGATCACGATTTTGACGGCATATCTTCCACTGCCCAGTCGCAATAAAAAAAATTAGCCGACCGCCAGTTTTTCTTTGCGCTCGCAGCAGCCAGGCAGCGTATTACAGAGCATCCATCATTCGATAATAGGCCATGCCCAGCACCAGCGCAGGCGTGCGCAGCCATTTTCCTCCCGGAAAATCACGATGCTGCAGACGGCCAAACAGGTCCAGCCGCCCGGCTGTTCCGGCAATGGCCTCGGCCACCACTTTGCCGGCAATGCCGGTGACGTTGACGCCATGTCCGGAGAAACCCTGCATGTAATAGACATTGCCTTCCAGCCGCCCCAGATCAGGTGCACGGTTGACGGTAATGTCGCAGAAACCGCCCCAGGCATAGTCCACCTTCACATCCGCCAACTGCGGAAACACCCGCAGCATATCCTGGCGCATGGCCGCCGCCAGATCACGCGGCTCCCTGCCGGAATAGCTGACCTTGCCGCCAAACAGCAGGCGATGGTCAGCCGACAGCCGATAGTAGTCCAGCACAAAGTTGGTATCACATACCGCCATATTGTTGGCAATCAGGCTGGCGGCCCGCTCCTTGCCCAAGGGCTCGGTCGCAATCACATAGGTGCCGGCCGGCATGATCTTGCGCTCCAGCTTGGGCAGCAGCTGGCCGATGTAGGCATTGCAGGCCAGGACTACATGCTCGCAGCGCACCAGCCCGTTTTCGCCATGTACCACGGGCCGCATGCCCTGCTCCAGCCGCAGCACCGGGGATTGCTCATAGATTGTCACCCCGGCTTCCTGTGCAGCACGCGCCAGACCCAGGGTGTAATTGAGGGGGTGCAAATGGCCGGAGCGAGGATCGAACAGGCCACCCAGATAGCGCTCGCTGCCCAGTTGCTGGCGCAAGCTTGCGCCATCCCACAGCGCCATGCCCGCATAGCCGTACACCAGTTCGGCCTCCTGCTGCCATACTTCCAGCTCCTGCATGTGGCGTGGCTTGATGGCGGCATTGCAGAAGCCGCGCGTCCAGTCGCAGTCAATGCCGTGTTTTCGTACCCGCTCGTCGATGATGTCCACCGCCTCCACCGACATATCCCACATCACACGTGACAGTGCGCTGCCCAGCTGTGCGCGCATGGTGTCGATACCACAGGCATAGCCGGCAATCACCTGGCCACCATTGCGCCCGGAGGCACCAAAACCGACAGTCGCCCCTTCAAGCAGAATCACCGAAAAACCACGCTCGGCAAGATTCAGCGCAGCAGACAAACCGGCCAGGCCGCCACCCACCACGCAGACATCGGCCGATTGCGCCCCCTGCAGCGGAGGACAATGCGCCCAGCGGCTGGCCGTTGCCTGGTAGTAGGAAGAAACAGGAGGCTGATGGGCAAAGCGCAGCATGGGAACCTCATTTTCAAGGACATGAATCAACAGGCAGGCCGACCAGTCCGTCACACTCCACGGCAAACAGTCCGGGTACCGGCGTAAAAAAAGCGGACACTCTGACGATGTATCCGCTTTTGACAACAGTGCTGCCAATTACATGGTCAGCACCACCGGCGCATCCGAACGCCAGCTCATGAATACCGGATCCCCCCAAGTGGGAGCGGTTTCATCTGCGTCGTACCAGCGCGAGGACGGCACCACGGTTTTGACGATCTTACCGCTGGCCAGCTTGATGTGAAAGATGGAATAACTACCCATGTAGGCGATATTTTCCACTACACCAGAAGCCATGTTCGGGCCGGCAGCCACCGGTTTGCGATCCAGACGGACATCTTCCGGACGCACACTGGCCCATACATGCATGCCCTTGGGACCGGTAATGCCATGGTCGATGCGCACCACACCACCCAGCTCTTGCGAGGTGATTTCCACACGGTCAGACTCATCCACCGTCACCGCGCCCTCGAACATATTGGTTTCACCGATAAATTCGGCGGTGAAACGACAGTTCGGGTAGTCGTAGATTTCAGTCGGGGTGCCAACTTGCAGCAGCTTGCCTTCGGACATGATGCCGATACGGTCGGCCATGGTCATGGCTTCTTCCTGGTCGTGGGTCACCATGATGCAGGTTACGCCAACCTTCTCGATGGTATTCACCAGTTCCAGCTGGGTTTGCTGACGCAGCTTTTTGTCCAGCGCGCCCAGCGGTTCGTCCAGCAACAGCAGTTTCGGGCGCTTGGCCAGGCTGCGCGCCAGGGCCACGCGTTGCTGCTGACCACCAGAAAGCTGGTGCGGCTTGCGGTTGGCGTACTTGCGCATTTGCACCAGGTCCAGCATCTCGTCAACGCGGGCGCTGATTTCAGCCTTGGGCAGCTTGTCCTGCTTCAGGCCAAAAGCAACGTTCTCGGCCACGGTCATGTGGGGGAACAGTGCATAGCTCTGGAACATCATGTTGACCGGGCGCTCGTAAGGCTCCAGGCCGATGATATCCTCGCCATCCAGAATGATTTTGCCCGCAGTCGGGGAATCCATGCCTGCCAGCATACGCAGCAAAGTGGATTTGCCGCAGCCGGAACTACCCAGCAAGGCAAAGATTTCGTGCTGTCTAATGTCCAGATCAACATGATCAACGGCAACGTTGTCACCAAATTTCTTTAATACCCCACTGATTCTCAGATAGGGCTTGTCATTGGCTTGCACGCTCTGAACCTGCTTGGCAGCCTGTGCACCAGCAACTGATTGAACCGGCTTATTGGCCGCTACAGCATCCGTCATGATTTTGCTCCCTCCTACTATTCCAGCCTTGGCGGCTGATTTCGCGTGTCTGCGACCTGATTATCGGGTCAGCTTCCAGGATGGGCAGACTGGCTGCCCCTTCCACTCGCACCTGATCCGCTTTCAAAACAATACCAGTCCCTACCACGAATGGGCAGTATCCGGCATAGAAAAAAGCGGGAAAAAAACGATTAAACCGGAAACGATAACACTGCGAGGAGGCTTGCTGAAACAGGTGTAGCCTGTCTTGCCGTTGTAGATGGCAATGTGTGCTGCGGCGTATTTCATGCTGGCTCCTCCCCTACTCTCCCAAACTACGTTCAGTCCCGGAGCCAGATCACAGACGAATCATTTCATCTCTGCGATCTAACCTCCCGTTGCTGCCCAGAGCAGTCTTTACTGCTGCTCTTTTCTGGAGTGAAGCCTAGCTTACGTTTAATAAATTTGACAAGCCTCAAATCGAAACTTGATCAAAAGTGACATGACAATGTGGCTTCCCAGCCTCACAGAGCGTGTTTTTTGGAAAATCAAAGCAGGAGTCAGAAAATATTTGATACAAAACAGACAAAACAAAAGTGCTTGTTTAATTCATCCAACATCCACAGATCCACTCTGCTCTGTGGCAGGCGATTGCTGGCGGCGCTCGACAAACAAGGCCGTACCGGCCTGCTTTTTGGCCTGCTTCTTCGCTTCAGCCGTTGCCGAACCCACTTCATAGTGACTGGGATACTGCCCCGGCCCCACCCTCACCACCCCCACGGAAAGGCTGGTCAGCGGGAAACGTACTTGCTCTCCACTGCGCCCGGTCATTTCAAAGCCGCCAGCCGCCAGATGCCCCGGATCAAAAAAACTACGCACGCTACGATCAAACTCCAGCAACATGCCTTCCAGCTTTTGCTGCCAGTCAGCAGACTGCAGCAACAGGGCAAAGTCATCGCCGCCTACATGGCCGACAAAATCACGATCCGGATCAGCACACTCCAGCAGCAAACGTCCAACCAGCTGGATCATCTCGTCACCGGCAGCATAGCCATACAAATCGTTGAAAGGCTTGAAATTATCCAGATCAGCGTAGGCCACGACAAAGGGCAGCTTAGCTTCCAGTAGACGATCAATGGCTTCGGACAAGGGGACATTGCCCGGCAAACCAGTCAGGGGATTGGCATAACGCGCAGCCGAAATCTGCAGCTCGGTCATTTTGCGCATCAATGCAAAGCCGGTTCCCATCCCCGCATAGCGCCCGTCTTCGGTAATGATGAAGCCATCCACCAGATAGCGCTGCTCGGACGCCACCACCAACGCCGACAGCTCGTGCACATTGATATCGGCACTGACAATCAGCGGTTGCTTGTCCATCATCACCGTGCAGGGTTTTTTACCGTACAGCTCGCGATTGAAGGGCTTGGCAAAGCTTTCCAGCAGGTGATGACGCCGCAGCAAGCCAATTGGCACGCCCTGCTCCACCACCGGAATGGCAAAGCGTGCCGGATCGTTGGCAAACAGGCGGTAAGCCGCTTCAGTGGGCACCTTCGCCTCCAGATAGGACACTTCCTGCAGCAGATCGCGTGCCGTTGCCGACATTTGCCAAGGCATGCGCGACCGCCCTCCCGACCAGGCCACGCCATTGACATGAATCTGCAAGTCCAGTGCTGGCACCGGGTTGGGCCGTGCCAGCAGATAGCCCTGGCCGTAACGCACACCCAGGCGCTGCAAGGTACGCAATTCGGCCACGGTTTCGATACCCTCGGCCACCAGCAAGGCACCGGACTGGCGGGCAATATCCACCATCGAACGGACAAACTGCTCTTTCAGTGGATCCAGGTGCAACTGCTGCACAAAGTGCTTGTCCAGTTTGACAAAATCGGGCCGAAGTTCCGACCATAGCCGTAGATTGGAAAATCCCTCACCCAAATCATCCAGCGCTATGCGAAAACCATTGTCGCGGTAGTGTTCGGTAGCGCGGCGCAAGGTGGAATAGCAGGCGCTTGGCGTGGTTTCGGTCACCTCGATGATGATGCGCTCCGCAGGCAGGCCGATCTTGGCGAGAAATGCCAGCGTCTCACCCTGGCGATGCTCCGGGGCCAGCAAGGTAGCCGGACAGATATTCAGGAACAGCAAGCCGGACAAGCCCAGCTCGACAAAACGTTCCATGGTGACCTGACGGCAGGTGCGATCCAGTTGTACCGTGAGATTGCAGCGTTCGGCCTGATCAAACAGATTGACCGGGGCATGCAGCAAGCTGTTGGAAGGACCGCGAATCAGGCCTTCATAGCCAAAAACACAGCCACTTTCGAGGTCGACAATCGGCTGGAACACCGGCTGCAGACGTCGTTCATTGATGATCAGCTCCAGCTCCTGGCAGCGTGAGCCCAACTGCTCCAGCCCGACCATTTCCCTCTCAGACATACGGTTCATATCCGGTTATCACATCATCCCGCCATTGCACATGCCCGCACTTTAAACCGGATTAATGACAATCTGTTTACCCGCCCCGGCTATCTTTCAGCAAAACCACAGCCTGGCTGGCCCTGCGGCAGCAATGCAGCCTAGAATGAGAACCGTACGGTGCCGTCATCCGGGAGCCTTCTCATGCCTCACATCACACTTAACGGTCATTCGCTGTTCTATGAAATCAGCGGACATGGTCAGCACACCCTGATGCTGTTCAACGGCATTACCATGTCGACTCCGGCCTGGTCACTGCTCACGCCAATGCTGGAAAGACAATACCGGGTACTGCGGCTGGACTTTCTTGGCCAGGGGCAGAGCGACAAACCGGTTGCCGAAAAATATGCATTAACCGAGCAGGCTGATCTGGCCGCTGCCCTGCTGGATGCCTTACAACTGGAGAAGGTGTTTCTGGTAGGTCTGTCCTACGGCGGCATGGTGGCTCAGCACTTTGCCCACCGGCATGGACAGCGGCTGCACAAGCTACTACTGGCATCCACACTGGCATGGTCGGATGAGGTAAACAACCGCATAAGCCAGAGCTGGATCGAGTGTAATCAGGCCGGCGGGCTGGACTTGCGCTATAGCGCCAGTGTGCCCTGGCTATTTTCCAGTCGCTTTCTGGCAGCCAATGCCACCATGCTGGATGACATGAAAGACATGGCCAGCATGGTGGACTGGGATGCCGTCATTCGCCTGATCAACGGCGTAAAGGAACATGATGCCCGCAACTGGCTGCAACAGATAAAACTGCCTTGCCACATCCTGCTGGGCAACGAAGACCGCCTGACCCCGCTCTACCAGGCGCAGCTATTACAGGAAGGAATCAGCGGGTCCACGCTGGAACTGATTCCCCACGCCGCCCACGTATTGCATATTGAAGCAGCAGAAGCCTTTACCCGCAGCATCTTCAGCTTCTGCCAGCCATAAAGCTGCATCCACAACAACAACAAGGAGAAACGCATGGAAGACGCCGTATTGCTGAAAGTCAGCCCGCAAGGCATCGCCACCATCAACCTGAACCGGGGCGAGCTGCACAATGCGCTGGATGACAAAATGGTGGATCTGCTAACCGCCACCTTGCAGACACTGGCCGAGGATGCCAGTGTGCGCGTGGTGGTACTCACCGGGGTCGGCATCAGTTTTTCCGCCGGGCATGACAGCGCCTGGCTGCGCAAGCTGACGGAATTTGATGAAAGCCAGCAACGCCGCGACGCCCAAAAGCTATCCACCCTGCTGGAAACGCTGGACCACCTGCCCAAGCCCACCATTGCCCGGGTACAAGGTTCTGCGTTTGGCATCGGAGCAGCACTGGTCGCCTGCTGCGATGTATCCATCAGCGTGTCCGAAGCGCTGTTCTGCTTCTCCGATGTCAAGCTGGGCATCATCCCGGCACTGGCTGCCCCCTATATCGTGCGCGCCATCGGTCCGCGTGCAGCGCGGCGCTACTTTGTCACCGCCGAGCGTATTAATGCCGGCAAGGCCCGCAGATTGGGCCTGATTCATCAGACCGTGGAAAACGACGAACTGGACGACGCTGTCGAACATATGTGCCGTCAGCTACTGCTGAACGGCCCGCAAGCCATGGTAGCGGCCAAGCAGTTGATCCGCGACATCGAACATCGCGATATCGCACCGGAAGTCATCGACCTTACCATCGAGCGCATGGTGGCCCTGCGGCGCAGCGAAGAAGGGCAAGAAGGCGTAAAAGCCTTTCTGGAAATGCGCAAGCCAGGCTGGATAGACTGAAGTTTGCCCAGAAACGGCATGCCCGTTCATCAGCGCGGCATGCCGGCTGCACACCAGACGGAAATGGTTACAATCAGCCATTCACATTGCGCATGGACTGCCGATGACCACTCCACCCTCCCGCTTCCTGCAACAAGTACTGCAAGCCACGCCCCTCGCCATGCAGGACTGGCACCTGGCCAGCGGCGTCCTGGCACGCTGGCATGCCGATAACGCGGTAGAACTACTGCCCGCCCTTGCCCATCCGGATGGCAGCCACATCCTGCTGTCCTGCGGCATACACGGTAACGAGACAGCACCCATCGAGGTGGTGGATAACATACTGGCCGATATCGCCAGTGGCCACCTGACGCTGCAGCACCGCCTGCTGGTGCTGTTTGGCAACCCGGCGGCCATGCGCCAGGGCGAGCGCTATCTGGATTACGATCTCAACCGCCTGTTTGCTGGCGCACATCGGCAGCACGCCGATACGCGTGAGGCAGGACGTGCAGCCCAGCTGGAACAACTGGCTGCGCTGTTTTTCTCCCGCGCACCGGCCGCTGCTACCCGTCTGCACTACGATCTACATACCGCCATTCGTGGCTCGGTGTATGAAAAATTTGCCATCTACCCTTTCCTGCAGCAGCGGGCATACGACGTGGCCCAACTGGCATGGCTCAGGCACTGCGGCATCCAGGCCGTGTTGCTGCACAGCAAACCGGCCAATACCTTCAGCTACTACACCAGCCACTACCATCAGGCGCATGCCTTCACGCTGGAGCTGGGCAAGGCCCGCCCGTTTGGCCAGAACGATCTGTCACGTTTTGCCGGTATCGATCAGGCGCTACGTCAGTTGCTGAGCGATACCACACCGCAGCTGGCCGCCTATCAGCCGGGTGACTATCCACTATTCCGCGCCAAGTACGACCTGATCAAGCACAGCGAGGCTTTCTGCCTGCACCTGGATGTCAATGTGGAAAACTTCACTGCCCTGCCCGACGGTTTTGTCATTGCAGAAGACGGTATGCAGCGTTATGTGGCCGAGGGTGGCACAGAACGCATCCTGTTTCCCAATCCCGGCGTCAAGCCCGGACTGCGCGCAGGTATCGTGGTGGAGCCAGCAACGCTGTAAAGCCACTCGCCAAAGCATGCAAAACGGCCACAATCCAGTGGCCGTTTTGTATTGCACCCAACACCTGCACAAATCAGGACATGTAATTGAACAACGACAGGTTGGTAACCTTGTTGTACACCAACTGGCTGTATTTCAGTGAGGTCTGGGTCTGGGTGAAGCTGGTGATGGCACTGGGCATGTCCAGATCCTGCAGGTCGCTGATACCGCTCTTGTACTGCAAGCCCAGCTGCGTACCCATATCCTGCACATTCTGGTTTTCCTGCCGGCGCGCACCAATAGACGCAATATTGGTTGACAGGTTTTTCTGGGCGGTATCCAGCGCAGAAACAATATTGCCCATGTCCGTGCTATAGGTGGCGGGCTTGGGGTTCTGTGCCAGCAGATCATTAAACGATTTGAGCGTATCAAATATCGCAGTTGGACTGCCTGCATTGCCAAAGACATTACTGCCGGCATCGGAAATCTGCATACTGCGCGAGGCACTGATCGGCACATTACGCTGGCCGGTGTCACCCTGATAGGTTGCGGCATACGTTGCATCCAGCACAAAAGGGGGCGTATCCACCTTGTTGCCACTGAACAGATAATTGCCCTTGCCATCGGTGGCATTGGCATAACCGGTCATTTCGGAAATACCTTCCTGCACCTGCTTCTGAATCATCAGCAACTGATCGGACGACAATACCGTGTTACCCGCCTGAATCGCTGATGCTTTCAAGCTGGTCAGCAAGTTGGAGGCATTGGTCAACTGCGATTCCGCCAGCGACAAATTGGACTCCACCGCCTTGGTATTGGTGATGTACTGCGAATTCATGCCGTCGGACTGGTTCAGCTGCAGGATACGTGCAGCCGCCACCGGATCATCCGCAGGGGTTACCACCCGCTTCTGGGTATCAAGCTGCGACTGCAGCGATTGCAACTGCGACTGCAGCGACTGCATGTCATAGGTGCCGGTCAAGTAGGAAGTTGCGGTACTGATTCTCATGATTCAACCCTCGCCTCAGCCACCCATTTGCAGGATTTGCTGGAATAGTGTCTGTGCAATCTGGAGAACCTTGCCAGACGCCTGGTATGCCTGTTGGTACTTGATCAGGTCGGCGGCCTCCTGATCCATATTCACCCCGCTGACGTTGGAGCGCGAGGTGGTAGCCTGCTGTAACAGGGTGGTTTGCGACGATGCCGCCAGCTTTACCGTATTGGTAGCATTACCCACATAGCTGACCGTGGTGGAATAGTAAGTCTGGAAAGACTGCAGGCCGCTATTGGTGCCGTTTTTGTTTTCATCCACGATTTTGCGCGTCTGCATGCCAATCATCTCACCCAGATTGTTACCGTTGCCGATCACGGCAGTACCGGTAGGTACGGGAGAAACACTGATGGCCATGCCGGCCTTCATCTGGCCGGACAACTGGAACTTGATCCCCAGGTCATTGGCAGGCGTGGCACTGTCCACCAGCTTGTAGCCATTGGAGACCGTAGGATCCGGCACAACATTGAATGTCTGACCATTATCCGGACCACCAGTCAGTGTTGCCGTAATACTGGTAGCGCTGGTGGCATTGATGGTCATGCCGGTAAGGCCGGTTACCGGATGCGTCGATACCGAAGGCGGTGTCGAAGTATTGGCCCAGCCATAGGTGCCAGGCATGCTGGCCCACACACCGGACAGGGTAACGCCAGAGCCCGCAGGGGTAATGCCGCCGGCCCCCAGCTGCAGGGAGGACGACGCCGCCAGCTTGGACGGATCAGCCAACAGCTGCTGCATATTGGCGATAGCATCCTGCGGATGAGAAGCGTAGCTGCTCATATCAGCAAAGATCAGCCCGCCCTGATTGCCCGACAAGTCCCGACCTAGCTGGTTCTGGTAGTTCATCGCCGTGGTGAAGTCGATGGCCAGCGTCCCCAGCTTCTGCTGGGTTGTCAGCAAGGCTCCGTCGCGGAAAGACAGATAACCAGCCAGTTGGCCGCCAGACAAGGCTGTGCTGGGTACAACCGTATTGCTGCCATTTGCGTTGGGATAGGTCACCTGCACATTCTGCGGGCTGGCCGGATCATTCTGGGTGCCCAGCTTGGCAGACTGATTACCCATCACCAGTGCCTGACCATTACCGATAAATACGCTGTACGTTCCGTCCGACTGTGGAACTGCCTTGGCGGTTACCAGCTTGTTCAACTGCTCCATGGCCTGATCGCGCTGGTCCATCAAGTCGTTCGGCTGTTGCTGGGTGTTGCCAGCGGCAGCAGCGGCAATCTGGCCATTCAGATCTGCAATATTCTGCGCCAGCGCATTAATGCTGTTTACCGTGCCGGTAATTTGCGAATTAACCCCGGCCTGCATCTGTGTCAGATTGTTGCCGATGGCAGTGAAATTGGACACCAACGCCTGCGACATATTGACCACGGTCTGTCGGCTTGGAATGGACGACGGGTCCTGCGACAGCGTCTGCAAACCGCTATAGAAACTCTGGAAAGAGTTGCTCAGGCCAACAGTCGGATCGGACAGCAGGTTGTTGATCTGGTTAAGCTGCGACAGTTGGCTGGAATAATAATTGCTGCCGGACTGCGCAGCCAGCACCTGGGAATCGAGGTAGCTGTCGTAGATACGGCTGACGCCGGTGATGTCCACACCCTGCCCCAGATAGCCAAAGCCTTCTTGCTGCGGCATACGCGCCGCCTGACTCAGTATCTGGCGGTTGTAGCCGGGAGTGTTGCCATTGGCAATGTTCTGGCCGACAACAGACAGCGCGGTTTGCGCTGCATTCAGGCCGCTAACGCCAATGGAAAAAATATTCGAGCCCATCATCACCTCTCTGCTGTCTTATCGACCGCCACTGCTGAAACTTTAATCAAGACCGGACCGCTTGCTGTGCCAGCGAAGCGGCCACGTCCACCAGTTTGCGGGCATAGCGCGGATCAGTGGCATAGCCACCGTTTTGCAGCCCTTGGGCAAACCCGGCGACATTGCGTCCCTGGTTGAGTGCTGCCTGATAACGCGGCGAGTCTTTCAGCATGCGCGCATAGTCACTGAAGGCATCAGCGTAGGAGTCGTAAGAGCGGAAAGTATCCACCTTCTTCTGTGGCACACCGTTGACGTATTCGGTCGTGGTGATGCTGGTGGACTTGCCTTGCCAATCCTTGCTCGCCTTGATACCAAACAAATTGTGCGAATTACTACCATCGGCATTGCGAATGGCACGCTTGCCCCAGCCACTTTCCAGCGCGGCATGTGCCACTACAAACTCCGGTGCCACGCCCAACTGGGCAGCCGCCGTACGCGCATGTGGCAACATGCCCTGCACAAAGCCCTTGCCATCGCTGCTGCTGGTGCTGCTGGTCGGCGTACTCGTGGCACTGCTGGCGGTTACCGCTTCGTTCTGTGCCGCCTGATAGGCCTTCAGGCCACTGGACTGGCTGAAACGGGCGGGCAATACCGGGCCGGATGCAGCCGGACGTAATGCCGACGCATCCGACCCCGGATCAAAACCGGCTTGCTTGGCAATCTGCTTGTACACCAGATTGGCAATACCCATGCCACCAGCGCGGCTGAGCGACTGCACCATCTGCTGGTCCAGCATGCCACGGTAGGTATCCATGTCTGAATCCTGCTCGTCGTCAAACTTGGTCTGGCGCATGGTTTTGAGCATGGTTCCCATCAGCAGGGCTTCAAACTGTGACGCAGCTTCCTTGGCAGCCCCTTGCGGGTCCTTGGCCATGCGCGAACGCAGACTGGACATCTGGGTAGGATCTACCGCCAGTTGCTGGTTCATGGCATCGGCTGCCGAATAGGTATTGGAAAACTGCGTCGTCATTTATCGCTCCTTGCCCCGCTACGTAGCAAAAAGCGGGCCAATACAAAAAGGCCCCGCTAGCGGGGCCTTTTCAACAATCAACACTAGCGGTCAGATAATCTGCAAATCCGCTCTCAGCGAACCGGCTGCCTTCATTGCCTGCAGGATGGAAATCAGATCCTGCGGGGTTGCCCCCAGCGCATTGAGTGCAGAGACAACCTGGTTGAGATTGGCGCTCTTAGCCACTTTCAGCACCTTACCGCCATCGCTGGTGACACTGACATTGGCCTGATTGGTGGCCACGGTCTGGCCGCCGGACAAGGCTGGCGGCTGGCTGACCTGCGGGTTGTTGCTGATGGTAACGGTAAGGTTGCCATGGGCAATGGCGCAGGGTTCCAGCTGTACAGCCTGGTTCATCACGATGGAGCCGGTTCTGGCATTGATGATAACCAGAGGGGAAACTTCTGCCGGGTCAACGGCAAGATTTTCCATTCGCGACAAAAATTGCACCCGCTGATTGGAGTCAAAAGGCGCACGCACTTCCACCATACCACCATCCACTGCACGCGCAGTGCCATTGCCAAAAGCCTTGTTGATGGCCTGCACCACGCGATTGGCCATGGTGAAGTTGGCTTCCTGTAATTCCAGATTGATGAACTCGCCGCTACCCAGCGCAGTGGGAACTTCGCGCTCCACCGTGGCACCACCGGCAATACGTCCCACACTTAATTGGTTGATCTGCGCCTTGCTGCCGCCAGCTGCCGCACCGGCACCACCAACCAATACATTACCCTGGGCCATGCCGTAAATCTGCCCATCCGCACCTTTTAGCGGCGACAGCAGCAAGGTGCCTCCACGCAGACTCTTGGCATCGCCTATCGACGATACCGTCACATCCAGCGCCTGGCCTTTGCGCGCAAACGGCGGCAAGGTGGCGGTCAGGCTGACCGCAGCCACGTTTTTAGGGTCAACCTTGGTGCCCGGCGGAATCTGCACCCCCAGCTGGGTCAGCATATTGGACAGGGACTGGCCGGTAAACGGCGAGGATGTCACCTTGTCACCACTGCCATCCAACCCCACCACCAGGCCGTAACCCAGCAATTGGTTGGAACGCACACCGGCGATATTGGTAATGTCTTTCAGCCGCTCGGCCGCCAGCACCTGCGCCCCCAACATCAGGCAAGTCAGTGCAAGCAGGAATTTTTTCATGATGTAATCCAGTCCGGGCTGTCAGATGGGAATGATGCTGAGGAAGAACTTGGCCAGCCAGCCCGGTTCGTTGTACAGGCGGTTATTGCCCTTGGTTTCCTGTTCGATACGGGCGTCAGCCACCTTGAGCGAGGACACCGAACGATCAGCCGCAATATCTCGCGGGTTCACCACACCGGACAGGCGAATGGACTCAGTATCACCATTGATGCGGACAACTTTTTCTCCGCTGATGATGAGATTGCCATTGGACAGCACTTCAATCACCGTCACGGTAATAGAGCTGACAAAGGTGGTGGCCACCTGATTGGTGCCCTTGCCGGTATTATTAGCCGAACCACTGCCATTGAAAGATGCGCCCAGGCCCTTGGTAAGGCTGCCGGGAATGAATGGCAGCTGCATGCCGCTGGAAATGCTGTCGGTCAGCGCAGAAGAGCGTGTGGCCGTGGTCTGTTCCGATTGCGAGGTCGAGGACTTTTCCTGGATGTTGATGGTGAGCGTATCGCCCACCAGCGAGGGCATCTTGTCCTCGAACATGGCACGATAACTGCCGGACTGGAAAATGGAACCATTGGCAGGCAAGGTGGTGGCCTGCGGCTGCGGCCTTGCCGTCATCGGCAGGGTAACCAGAGGGGGCTCTTGCGCTGCACAGCCGGCCAGCACGGCCACCAGGCCCAGCATTATCCATTTCAGCATGTTCATCTTGCCCCTCCTCCTAGCTCGCGTACCGGTTTGAAACGCGATTCTAGCCCTTAATTGCTCCCGGCAAAACTGCGGGACAATGCCGACAGGGCATTGCCGACACGGTTGCCGGGCATTATCTGCCTTACATCTGCGTCAGTTTTTGCAGCATCTGGTCGGCGGTGGTAATGGCCTTGGAATTCATTTCAAAAGACCGCTGTGCGGTAATCATGTTGACCAGTTCTTCGGTCACATTCACGTTAGAGCCTTCCAGAAAACCTTGCATCACCACGCCACGGCTGTCGGTGCCCGGGTCACCATCTTGCGGATCGCCAGAGGATGCGCTTTGCAGATAAAGGTTGTTACCCACACTCTCCAGACCTTGCGGGTTGATGAAGGTGGTGAGCTGGATGGTACCTGCCGTTTGCGGTGCCGGATTATTGGGCAGGAAGTACTGCACCACGCCGGCATTGGACACGGTGATCTGGGTTGCAGTGCCAGGGATATTGATATTGGGATTCAACTGATAGCCATCAGAGGTGACGATATCACCGCTGGAATTTCGTTTGAACTCACCATCGCGGGTATAGGCGGTGGTGCCATCCGGACGCTGGATGCGGAAGAAGCCATCACCGGTAATGGCCCAATCCAGCGGCTGGCTGCTTTGCGTCATATTGCCCTGGGTGAAGTTCTTGGCGGTTGCCACAGCGGTGGCACCGGTGCCCACTTGCAGGCCGGTCGGGGTGGTGCTGCCATCAGCCAGTTGGGCGCCAGGCTGGCGCAGGGTCTGGTAGTAGAGGTCTTCGAACACAGCACGCCCGCGCTTGAAACCGACGGTATTGACGTTGGCCAGGTTGTTGGAGATCACATCCAGATTGAACTGGCTGGAGTCCATCCCGGTTTTGGCAACATAAAGCGCACGCATCATGGCGGTGTTTCCTCAGTATTCTTGTTGGTATTCGGTTTGGCGTAATGCAGATCAGCCCATGGCCAGCAACTGGGTGGCTTTCTGGTCGTTCTGGTCAGCATTGGTCATCAGTTTGATGTTCATGTCGTACTGACGACCATGGGAAATCATCTGCACCAGGCTTTCCACCGCATTGACATTGCTGGCTTCCAGCGTTTCCGGCACCAGCTTGACATTGGTATCGGCGGTAGCCGTGTCGCCATTATTCATGCGAAACAAGCCGTCCGGGCCTTTGTAGACTTCCTTGTTACCCGGATTGACCAGCTTGATCTGCCCCAAGAGCTGCGGTGTGCGGTCCTTGCCGTTTTGCGGTACACCCACCACCGAGCCATCCTGACCCAGTTGCACCTGGTAGCCGGTAGGAATGGTAATGGGGCCGCCATCACCGGTGATGGGTAGGCCACTGCGCGTACGCATCATGCCATTGGCATCCAGCACATAGCCGCCATCGCGGGTATAGGCTTCGCTACCATCCGATGCCTGCACGGCAAAGAAACCGGGCGAACCCAGGGCAAAGTCGCTAGGGCTGCCGGTGTGCATCAGGCTACCCTGGCTCATGTCATGGCCGATGGTATTGTCGACCACATAGGTACGGGTTGGGGCACCCGGCCCGACTACCGGCAAGGCGCGAAAAGAGGCCAGATCAGCCTTGAAGGCATTGGTATTGGCATTGGACAGATTATTGGCCGTGGTGGCTTGCTGCAAATCGATATGCTTGGCGCCGGTCATGGCCAGGTACAGCATCTTATCCATTGTTTCCCCGCTTCTTCAGACTGTTATGGCTGTGATCAATTACAGATTGATGATGGTCTGCATCAAGGTGTCTTCGGTCTTGATGGTCTGGGCATTGGCCTGATAGAAGCGCTGTGCCGTAATCATGTTGACCAACTCAGCCGTCAGGTCGACGTTGGAATCCTCCAGTGCCTGTGACTGCACGGTACCGGAATTGCCCGAGCCCGGCGCATTGTAGGCCGGCACACCGGATGCCAGCGTCTGCTGCCAGCGGTTGCCGCCTTCATTCTGCAAGCCTTGCGAGTTGGTGAAGGTGGCCAGGGCCACCTGCCCGATGATTTTGTTCTGGCCATTGGAAAAGCTGGCCATGATGTTGCCGTGGGTGTCGATATTCATGCTGCTCAAAGTACCTGGCGCATAGCCATCAACCGTTTCGGTTGGGGTACCGGAAGCCTGGGCCACCTGGGTGGAGCCCGTGTAATCAATGCTCAGGGTAACCGGCGAGGAAGAACCGTTTACCGGAGTGGGGCTGAAAGTGACACTGAACGGCGTGGTGTTGGTCAAATTACCGGACGTATCGTAATTCATGGTGTAGGTATTGGGCGTGGTAGCCGGATTACCATCCACATAGGCCGTTACTGTCCACGGCGTGCCGGTGGTTGTTGCCGTTCCCTTGACGTAATACAGGGTCAGATTGTGCTGATTGCCCAGGCTGTCGTACACCTGCGCTGCATTGGACCAGTTAAAGGTATTGGTATTGGTCGGATTCAGCGGGGTGACAGTAGGCGTGGCCAGACGTGAATCGACGTTAACCCCCATGGTGACCTTGGTGGTGGCTGCCGGCGAAATCAGGTTGGTTTGCAGTTTCAGGTCGGTAACCGGGCCTTGGGTTACCACGCCGTTATTGGCCATCCAGCCTTGCAGGCGGTCATTGCCATTGACGATGTAACCATCCTTGTCCACCTGGAACTGGCCGTTACGAGTGTAAGCCAGCGAACCAGTGGTGGAGGTGGGGTTCTGCCGCATGATGAAAAAGCCGTTGTTGTTGATGGCCAGGTCCAGGCTGCGGCCAGTGGGCGTGATGTTGCCGGCACTGAAAGACTGGGTCACCGCATTCACTTGCGAGCCGATACCGGCACTGGTATTGGCCACACCGTAAAAGCTGGTGGAGAACAGATCGCTGAACTCGGTGCGCGAACTCTTGAAACCCACTGTGCTGGCATTGGACACGTTATTGCCAATGGTATCCAGCTGCGAGGATGCCGAATTCAGACCACTCAGACCTTGTTGAAAACCCATGTTGCTACTCCCCGAAACCTGATTGCACTAATGACCTGGATTTAAGACAACTGCGCCACATTGGCCAAGCCGACGCTGGTACCGTCCTTCATGATCAGCTGCGGCGAACCACTGGCCCAGCTGACTGCCGTCACCGCCTGGTTGGCGTAAGGTGTGGCGGTAACTGCCGTGGTACTGGCGCTGGTGGCCTTGGCGCTGAAGGTGTACTTACCACTGGGCAACGACTTGCCATCGGCATCCGTGCCATCCCAGTTGAAAGAGTTCAGGCCGCTGCTGGGGCTCTTTACCGTGAGGGTGTCCACCACGTTGCCATTGGCGTCGGCAATACTGACGGTGTAGTCGGTGGCTGCGCCGCTAAGGCTTACCGCACCCTGTACCGAGCTGCCGCTGGTCATATTGAGCGCATTGCCCGGCACCAGCGCCTGCTTGCCAATCATGGAAGCCGCCATCAGCGACTGATTGGCTGCCTGCGACTGCACCAGGCTCTGCATGGCAGTATTCAGGGTCTGCATGCCGGACACCTGGCTGATCTGCGCCATCTGGCTGGTGATCTGGCTGTTGTCCATCGGATTCATGGGGTCCTGTGCCTGCAGCTGGGTTACCAGCAGCTTCAGGAAGCGGTCTTGAATGCCCTGCGCACTGGTGTCGGTGTTGGCATTGGTCGAGCCGGTACCGCTGGAATTGCCATTCAATATTGCATACGGATTGGACGACGAGGAATTAACCGAGCTGGTCATGGCACTGGCCTTTCATCACTGGCCTAGCTGCAGGGTCTTCTGCAGCAGGCTCTTGGCGGTATTCATCATTTCCACGTTGGTCTGATACGAGCGCGAAGCGGAAATCATGTCGGACATTTCCTCGACCGGATTGACATTGGGCATGTTGACATAGCCCTTCTCGTCCGCCAGAGGATTACTGGGGTCATACTTCAGGCGCGGTGGCGTCTGGTCTTCCACGATGGAAGTCACGCGCACGCCAGCCACCTGCGGCTGCGATGCATTCACCGGCAATGCGGTAAACACCACATGGCGACCCTTATAGGGCTGACCGGTGGAGCTGGTGGCACTTTCCGCGTTGGCGATATTGCTGGCCACCACGTTAAGCCGCATGGATTGTGCCGTCAGCGCAGAACCGGAAATGGCGAAGATATTGGCTAGCGACATGCTTACTGACCTCCGGTGATGGCGCTGTTCAAGCTGGAAATGCGTTTGCTCAGAAAGGTCAGTGTGGACTGATACTGCAGCGCGTTATCGGCAAAGGCCGCACGCTCCACATCCATATCCACCGTGTTACCGTCCAGGCTTTGCTGCACGGCATTGCGATACTGCACCGAGGGTTTGCCGGCAGCGCCAGCAGCATCGCCCGGCAAATGACGGGCATCGGTTACATTCATCGCCAGCTTGCTCTGACCACCCTGTGCCGACTGCAATGCCTGCTTGAAATCAAAATCCACAGCCTTGTAATTGGGGGTGTCGGCGTTGGCGATATTGCTGGCAATGACTTCCTGGCGGTAAGCGCGCAAATTGAGCGCCCGCTGCTGAAAATCAAATTCCTTGCCAATCTTGTCCAACATGACCGTTTCTCCCTGAATGCGTCCCGATCTTTAGCAGGAATCATGCCAGCCATAGAAAAATCCGTAGATGCCTGATTTTATTGACTGGCACACACGCAAAGCGGCACCCATCACCAGGCCTGAACGTACAGAGCGGCAAGTTTTGCCGCTGAGCGCTACCGGCTGCCGCCACCGGCAAAAACAAGGCCGCCGACACCGGATGGCATCGGTGGCCTGGTCTGACCGTGAACAAAGGGCACACTACGTGCCCTGGCGCTGTCTCAGTTCCCACGCACCTCAAAATCGTGCGTGATATCGGCAGTCTTGCCCAGCATGATGGAAGCCGAGCAGTATTTTTCCGCCGACAGCTTGATGGCACGCTCCACCACCTCGGGCTTGAGATCACGCCCGGTTACCACAAAATGGAAATGAATCTTGGTGAACACCTTGGGTTCGGTATCAGCGCGTTCGGCTTCCATTTCCACCCAGCAGTCGGTCACGTGCTGGCGCGACTTTTTCAGGATGGAAATCACGTCATAGCTGGTACAACCTGCCGTGCCCAGCAGCAGCAGCTCCATCGGGCGCGGCCCCAGATTGCGGCCGCCGCCTTCCGGCGCACCATCCATCACCACGGCATGACCACTGCCGCTCTCGCCCATGAAACACACGCCATCCACCCATTTCAGCCTTGCTTTCACTGCCTGTCCCTTCCTGTTTTGTTGCGCGCCGATGCGCCAGATCGCCACAGACTATCATTCTCGATTTGGGCAGACAAAGATTAGCCGGTAAAATGGAAAGATTGCCCTGTTATAAAGCCATCATGCTGGTACTTGGAATCGAATCATCGTGCGACGAAACCGGCGTTGCACTGTACGACCTCACGGCGGGCCTTGTTGCCCACCAACTGCATACACAAATGGCCATGCACGCCGAATACGGTGGCGTAGTACCCGAATTGGCCAGCCGCGACCATATCCGCCGTGTCATTCCACTCACCGAAGCCTGTCTGGCCGATGCCGGCAAAACCCTGGCCGATGTGGATGCGATTGCCTTCACCCAGGGTCCTGGCCTTGGCGGCGCGCTGCTGGTGGGGGCCAGTGTGGCCAATGCGCTGGCTTTTGGGCTGAACATTCCGGTGATTGGCGTACATCACCTGGAAGGCCATCTACTGTCACCCTTGCTGGCCGATCCACGCCCGGAATTTCCCTTCATTGCCCTGCTGGTTTCCGGCGGCCACACCCAGCTGATGGCCGTGCGCGGCATCGGCCAGTATGAAGTGCTGGGCGAAACCCTGGATGACGCTGCTGGCGAGGCCTTCGACAAGACGGCAAAACTGCTGGGCCTGCCCTACCCCGGTGGCCCACTGCTGTCCCAACTGGCCGAGCAAGGCGACCCGACACGCTTCAACCTGCCACGCCCGATGCTGCATAGCGACAACCTGGACATGAGCTTCTCCGGCCTGAAGACTGCCGTGCTGACACTGAGCAAGCAGGTGGAAGCCGAACACGGCCAGATCGATGAACAGACGCGCAAAGACATCTGCCGCGCCTTTCAGGAGGCCATTGTTGACGTACTGGTCAGCAAATCGCTCAAGGCCCTCAAGCAGACCGGCATGAAAAAGCTGGTGGTAGCAGGCGGCGTGGGCGCCAACAAGCAGCTGCGTGCCGCGCTGGATCAGGCCGCCAGCCGCCGTAAGCTGGAGGTGTTCTACCCGCCATTGGCACTGTGTACTGACAACGGCGCGATGATTGCCTTTGCCGGTGCCATGCGCCTGCAACACGCCACCACACCAGGCAGCTACTCCATCAAACCGCGCTGGGATCTGTCCACCCTCCCCGCAGCCTAATCTTCCGTCGGCGCAGCCTGCTGCGTCGGCTCGACAACCCGATCATGATCCAACTGAAAAACCTCAGCCTGCGTCGCGGCCTGAAAGAATTGCTGGTCAACGCCAGCCTTACCCTGAATCCCGGTTACAAAACCGGCCTGGTCGGTGCCAATGGCGTAGGCAAATCCAGCCTGTTTGCCCTGCTCAAGGGAGAACTACATGCCGATGGCGGCGATGCCGACATTCCCAAGCAGTGGGTGATGGCGCACGTGGCACAGGAAACCCCGGCGCTGGACACCGCCGCCATCGACTATGTGCTGGATGGCGATCAGGAATTGCGCCAGCTGGAAGCCGAACTGGCCGCCGCCGAAGCGCGCGACGATGGCAGTGCCATTGGTCATCTGCATGGCGAACTGGCCCGTATCGAGGCGTATTCGGCCCCAGCCCGCGCGGCCAAGCTGCTGACCGGCCTGGGCTTTGCCGTGGAAGCGCACCGCAACCCGGTCAAGAGTTTCTCCGGTGGCTGGCGCATGCGGCTGAACCTGGCCCAGGCGCTGATGTGCCGCTCCGACCTGCTGTTGCTGGACGAGCCCACCAACCACCTGGATCTGGAAACCGTGCTTTGGCTGGAAGACTGGCTGCAAAGCTATCCGGGCACCTTGCTGATTATTTCGCATGACCGTGATTTCCTCGACAGCATTTGCAGCCACATCGCAGAGGTGGCCAACCAGACCCTGACGCTGTACACCGGCAATTACAGCCAGTTTGAAACCATGCGCGCGGAAAAGCTGGCCCGCCAGCAAGGCGAGTTTGACAAGCAGCAACGCCAGATCGCCCATCTGGAATCCTTCATCACCCGCTTCAAGGCCAAGGCCACCAAAGCCAAGCAGGCGCAAAGCCGGGTCAAGGCACTGGAAAAGCTGGAACGTATTGCCCCGGCCCACGTGGCCTCGCCGTTTGATTTTCACTTCGACAGCCCGGACAACCTGCCCAACCCGCTGCTGCGGCTGGACAAGGTGGACATTGGCTATGGCAGCAGCACTATCCTGCGCGGCCTGTCGCTGTCAGTGGAAGCCGGTAGCCGCATCGGCCTGCTGGGGGTAAACGGTGCCGGTAAATCCACGCTGGTGAAACTGCTGGCTGGCGACCTGCCGGCTCAGGCGGGAGAACTGATCAAGGCGCAAACGCTGAAGATTGGCTATTTCGCCCAGCACCAGCTGGAAACCCTGCGCGAGGACGAATCGCCCTTGCAGCACATGCAGCGACTGGCCCCCACCGCTCGCGAGCTGGAGCTACGCAGCTTTCTCGGTGGTTTCAATTTCCGTGGCGACAGCGCGACGGATCTGGTCGGCCCGATGTCCGGTGGCGAAAAAGCCCGCCTGGCGCTGGCGATGATCGTGTGGCAAAAGCCCAATCTCTTGCTGCTGGACGAACCCACCAACCATCTGGATCTGGAAATGCGCCATGCGCTGACGCTGGCGCTGCAGGACTTCTCCGGCGCGCTGATTGTGGTTTCGCACGACCGCAGCCTGCTGGAATCCACCACCGATCTGTTCTGGCTGGTAAGCGACGGCACGGTCAAGCCGTTTGATGGCGATCTGGAAGACTACCGCCAGTGGCGGCTGGCCCAATTGGCAGAAGGCAACAAACCGTCCAGCGGCGATGCCCAGGCAGTCAATCGCAAGGAGCAGAAGCGCCAGGAAGCTGAAGCCCGCCAGAAACTGGCCCAGTTGAAAAAGCCGCTGTTAAGCAAGCTGACCAAGCTGGAGAAGCAGCTGGAACAGCTAAGCAGCGAGAAGAACCAGCTGGATGCCTTCATGTCCGGTGAAGACGCTTACAGCGATGCCAACAAGAGCAAGCTGGCCGAAGCCGTCAAACGCCTTGGCGTGGTGAGCAGTGAGCTGGCACAGGTGGAAGAAGACTGGATGCTGTTGCAAGAAGAGCTGGAAGCGCTGGAGAGCAGCGCACAGGCCGACTGAAACCGTTGCCTGCCAAGGGTTGTGGCCAGTCGGCCATGGTCACGCCCTTGCAGCGGGCTGCAATTATCCACAGCAATCAGCGGATAACTCTGTGGATAAGTACTGAACAAATAAAAAAAGTCTTTTGCTGTGAGTTACTTGCTGCCACTGCCTAGAAAAAAGGCAAAATCGCGCAAAAGAGCCCGGCTTTCTTGACGAGTAGCATTCACTCAATTTTCCAGCGCAAGAAACATACACAACCAATTGTTTTTATTGATTTATATATAATTTTTATCAGTAATAAACGGGCGATATTTCGAATAAAAATACCATGAGAATATCCCGCTACTGCCATGCAATGACCAACGCCCACAAGCAAAACCATCAAGCCAGCACTTTGCCCGGATTCATGATGTCGTTTGGATCAAACACGGCCTTCACCCCGCGCATCAGCGCAATGTCTTCGACCGAGCGTGTCACCGCCAGATAATCGCGCTTGAGCAAACCCACGCCATGCTCGGCTGACATGCTTCCGGCAAACTCCGCCACCAGGGCAAATACCTGTTCATTCACCTGCTCGCAAGCGTGACGGAAATCCTCCAATGCCCAAGCTGCGGGTTTCAGCACATTGATATGCAGATTGCCATCGCCGATATGGCCATACCACAGCACCTCGAAATCCGGGTAATCCTCTGCCAGCAAGGCTTGCAGCCGGGACACAAAATCCGGCAGACGGCTGATGAGCACCGAGATATCGTTCTTGTACGGCGTATGCGGCGTGATGGCCGCACTGATGCCTTCACGCAAGCGCCATAGCGCCCTGGCCTGCTGTTGCGACTGAGCCATCACCCCGTCAGTCACCCAGCCCTGTTCCATACAGTGTGAAAACTGCTGCAACACCTGCTCTGCCTCATTCGGCCCTGGCGTTTCCAGTTCCAGCAACACATAGAAGGGCTGCCGCTCGGCCAGCGGCGGGCCGACTTTTTCCGCAGCCAGAACATGTGTCAAAGCCAGGTCGGACAAGAACTCGAAAGCCTGCAAGGTGAGTGCGCTGCGAAAGGCATGAAATACCGCCATGATGTCTGGCAAACGCGGTATGGCCAGCAGCATCACCGTTGTGGCGGGCGGCAGCTCCGTCAGCCGCACTGTGGCATCCACAATCAGTCCCAGCGTGCCTTCCGAACCGATGAACAGGTGGCGGAAGTCGTAGCCGCTATTGTTCTTGGCCAGGCCCAGATTGCACTCCAGCACGTCGCCGCTGCCGGTCACTACCGTGAGGCCGGCAATCCAGTCGCGCGTCATGCCATAACGCACCACGCGAATACCGCCGGCGTTGGTGGCGATATTGCCACCGATCTGGCTGGAGCCACTGGAAGCAAAGTCCACCGGGTAATACAGGCCCTGCTCATTGGCAAACTGCTGCAAGGCAGCAGTGACCACTCCGGCCTGACAGCGCACGGTGCGCGTCAGCGGGTCAAAACCGTCAATGCGGTTCATGCGCTCCAGCGACACCACCACCTCGCCTTGTGTGGCGACTGCACCACCAGACAGCCCGGTACGGCCACCAGAGGGGACAATGCCCACCCGCTGCGCATTGGCCCAACGCACCACGGCCTGCACCTCGTCGATACTGAGCGGAAAAACGATGGCAGCTGCCTGCGGTGTGGTGTAGCGCGTCCAGTCCTGGCCATAGCGCTTACAAGTGTCGGCATCAAGGTGAATACGCTCGGCGGGCAAGATGTCCTGCAAGCTGGTCAACTGGGAGGCGGTGAGCACGGTGCGGCTTTCTATCGTGGTGAGGGCAAGGCGTGTCGGCAGCCTAGCACAGCTGGCGGGCATGAAAAAAGCCGCTTCCAGAGGAAGCGGCTTGATCTTGGACGCTGATCGTTCAGGCGACAGCAGGCTGCTTTTGCAGCATGGCGACCAGTTCGGCAATCTTGCGCTTGAGTTCGCGTCGATCAACGATCATGTCGATAGCACCCTTTTCCAGCAGGAATTCCGAGCGCTGGAAGCCTTCCGGCAGGGTTTCACGCACGGTCTGCTCGATCACGCGCGGGCCGGCAAAGCCGATCAGCGCGCCCGGCTCGCCAATCACCACGTCGCCCAGGAAGGCAAACGAGGCAGAGACGCCACCCATGGTGGGGTCGGTCAGCACCGAGATGAAAGGCAGTTGATGATCGGTCAGCAGTTGCAGCGCGGCACTGGTCTTGGCCATCTGCATCAGCGAGTTCAAGCCTTCCTGCATACGCGCACCACCGGATGCCGCCACGCAGATGAACGGCGCCTTGGCTTCAATGGCGGCTTGTACGCCACGCACAAAACGCTCACCCACCACCGAGCCCATGGAACCGCCAATAAAGCGGAACTCAAAGGCCGCTACCACGGCTGGCATGGAATGGATGCTACCCTGCATCACCACCAGCGCGTCGTCTTCGCCGGTGCTGCTTTGCGCCGCAGCCAGGCGATCCGGATAGCGCTTGCCATCCTTGAACTTGAGAATGTCCACCGGTTTGACTTCGGCACCGATTTCGCGGCGGCCTTCGTCATCCAGCAACATATCCAGACGCTGACGTGCATTCAGCGCATGGTGATGATTACATTTCGGGCAAACCTGCAGATTGCTCTCCAGGTCGGTGTAATACAGTACGGCTTCACATGCCGGGCACTTGCTCCACAGCCCCTCCGGTACCGCTGAAGGCTTGTCAGCGCGAGAATCGCGCTTGATCTTCGGCGGCAGGAGCTTGTTCAACCAGCTCATGCTGACTCCTTGCTCAACACAACCCAGCCGGACAGGCCGGGTTGTCAGTAAAACGGGCTGTTGCCACCCCGTTTGCGTGTTCCTTAAAGAATGGCAGCTTTCAACTCCGCTACCAGACCGGTCAACCGCTCTTTGGCGGTTTGTTCTGTAGCCGCCTCGATTTCCTGCACCAGTCGGCTCCCCACCACCACGGCATCAGCCGTCACGGAGATGGCCTTGGCTGTGGCAGCATCGCGAATGCCGAAGCCGACGCCGATGGGAACCTGAATATGTGCTCTAAGGGCGGCAATTTTACGCGCTACATCGTCAATGTCCAGATTTCCTGCACCGGTGACGCCTTTGAGCGACACATAGTAGACATAACCACGGGCATGGCGAGCGATTTCACGCACCCGCGACTCGGGCGTGGTGGGGGCAATCAGAAACACCGGGTCCAGATCTGCCGCAATCAGCGCGGCCGACAAATCGGCCGCTTCTTCCGGCGGGCAATCCACCGTCAGCACGCCATCCACACCCGCTTCACGCGCCTGCGTGGCAAAGGCGGCATAGCCCATGACAAATACCGGGTTGAGATAACCCATCAGTACGACTGGTGTCGTAGTGTTGGTTTTGCGGAATTCGGCCACCATGGCCAGCACATCGCGCAGGCCTACCTTGTGCACCAGCGCGCGTTCCGATGCGCGCTGAATCACCGGGCCGTCGGCCATCGGGTCGGAAAACGGCACGCCCAGTTCGATGATGTCGGCACCACCATCCACCAGGCCGTGCATCAGTTCGACGGTGCGGGACGGATGCGGGTCGCCGGCGGTAATGAAGGGAATCAGCGCCTTCTTGCCTTGCAGACCGGCAAAACATGCAGCAATACGTGACATAAGCCTTCCTTAGCCTGTTAGAGCGTGATGCCGGCAAGACCGGCCACGGTATTGATGTCTTTGTCGCCACGGCCGGACAGATTCACCAGAATCACCTTGTCCTTGCCCATGGTGGGCGCAACCTTGGCCGCCCAGGCCAGTGCATGGCTGGACTCCAGCGCCGGGATGATGCCTTCCAGATGACAACAGTCATGGAAAGCCGCCAGCGCTTCCTTGTCGTCGATGGCAACATACTCGGCACGGCCAATATCTTTCAGATAGCTGTGCTCCGGGCCGACACCGGGGTAATCCAGACCAGCCGATACCGAATGGGTTTCCACCACCTGGCCGTTGGCATCCTGCATCAGATAGCTCTTGGCACCGTGCAGCACACCGACGCCGGCACCACCGGACAAGGGCGCGGCATGCATGCCGCTGGCAATGCCGTGACCACCGGCTTCCACGCCGACCATGCGCACACCGTCCACATTGATGTAGGGGTAGAACATGCCGATGGCGTTGGAACCGCCACCCACGCAAGCCACCACCACATCTGGCTGGCGGCCTGCCACTTCGGGCATTTGTTCCTTGGACTCTTCGCCAATTACCGACAGGAAGTCACGCACCATCATCGGATACGGGTGCGGACCAGCCGCTGTACCCAGAATGTAGAAGGTGCTGTCGACATTGGTTACCCAGTCGCGCATGGCTTCGTTCAGTGCGTCTTTCAGGGTTTTGGAGCCGGACTCCACCGGTACCACGGTGGCACCCAGCAGCTTCATGCGGAATACATTGGGCGACTGGCGCTTGATGTCCTCGGCACCCATGTAGACAAAGCATTCCATGCCATAACGCGCAGCCACGGTAGCGGTGGCCACGCCATGCTGACCGGCACCGGTTTCGGCAATCACACGCTTCTTGCCCATGCGGCGGGCCAGCAGGGCCTGACCAATGGCATTGCTGATTTTGTGCGCGCCGGTGTGGTTGAGATCTTCACGCTTGAGGAAGATCTGCGCTCCACCCAGTTGTTCCGACCAGCGCTTGGCATGGTAGATGGGGCTGGGGCGGCCCACATAGTGTTTCAGCTCGTGGCGAAACTCTTCCCAGAAAGTCGGATCGGCCTTGACGCGCTCGTATTCATTCTTGAGTTCGTCCAGCGCCGCCATCAAGGTTTCGGCAACGTAGACGCCACCATACGGGCCAAAATGGCCTTTTGCATCCGGAAGATCATACCGCTCCATGCCTTGCTCCTGATATGAACGCTGCCATCCTGGCAGCATCTTTGATTCCCTTGGCTGCTTCCACACCGCTGGAAACATCCACCGCCGCCGGCCGCACTGCGGCCACGGCTTGTTTGATATTTTGGTCGTCCAGCCCGCCGGACAAAATCAACGGCAGGGGCAGGTTTTCCGGCAGCAAGGTCCAGTCAAACGTGGTACCGGTGCCACCGTGCGCGCCTTCGACAAAGGCGTCGGTCAACAGGCCGCGTGCATCCGGGTACTGTGCTGCCGCTGCAGTCAGGTCGAGGCCAGGCTTCACCCGTACCGCCTTCAGATAGGGGCGATGGAAAGAGCGACAGAATTCCGCGCTTTCTTCGCCATGAAACTGCAGGATGTCGATGCTGCAGGCGCTCAATACCTCTTCCACCCAGGCGCGTTCGGGATTGACGAACAGCGCCACCACGCTGACAAAGGGCGGCAAGGCGGCAATCACCGCCTGCGCTTGCGCGATGCTGACATTGCGCGGGCTTTTCGGATAAAACACCAGCCCGATGGCATCTGTCCCCAGGCGGGCGGCTTCCACCCCGTCTTCGGGCCGGGTAATTCCACAAATCTTGATTCTGACTGTCACTTCATCTCCACAAAGCCAGGCGCGCCGGTTCTGCCCGCGCGGGCAGGTCAAACTCACCGGGATAGCCAACACCGGTCAGGTACAAACCATCCGGCATGAAGGTGGGCGGTGCCCGGGTACGATCGCGCGCGGCCAGCAAGGCTTGCAGATCTGCCACATCCAGGCTGCCCTTACCCACGTACAGCAATGCACCGACGATATTGCGCACCATGTGATGCAGGAAGGCATCTGCCATGAAATCAAAGCGGATCAAACCGCCCTCTTCGCGGATATCCAGCTGCTGCAGGTTTTTAAGCGGGCTTTTGGCCTGACATTCGGCAGCCCGGAAGCTGGAAAAATCATGCTGTCCCAGCAAGTACTGCGCCGCAGCGCGCATGGCGGCTACATCCAGCGTCTGGTGGTACCAGCCCACCTTGCCTGCCAGCAGGCAGGGGCGCACCGGGTGGGTCAGCAGGAAATAACTGTAGGAACGCGAAAATGCCGAGAAGCGCGCATGAAAGTCATCACTCACTTCCCGTGCCCATACCACGGCCACTTCCGGTGGCAGCAGCGCATTGACACCACGCACCCAGGCATTCAGCTGCCGTTCGGTTGTCGTATCAAAATGCACTACCTGCATGGCGGCGTGCACACCGGCATCGGTTCGACCGGCAGCCAGGGTTGTTATCTTTTGTCCGGCAATCTGGCTGATGGCCTGATTCAATCTGTCCTGGACGGTATTGCCATGCGGCTGAGTCTGCCAGCCGGAAAATGCCCGCCCGTCATACTCGATGCCGAGCGCTATTCTCATGCCCACACCTTGCTTGCAAAACTTCCCGCAGTCAGCGCACAGGCAACTGCCAGCGGGGCGATAAAGCATCAACTCTACCCTATCCTGCGGGGTTTACGCCATGCCGACATTCAAGAAGCCACGTCCAGCGGCCCGGTTGGCAGCAGCGTATAGCCGCATGAAAAACGGGGATGCATTGCATCCCCGTCGACATGGCATCAAAAGTCTAGGCTGTCTGCCCGGCTTCCTTCATCAGGGCTTCCGCCGTTTCCTTGTCGCCCATTTCGAGATAAAGCTTGGCCAGCTCCATCTTGTCATTGGCTTCGGACTGCGATGTGGAGGCCTGGGGCTGGGGCGACGTGGCCGGCGCTGGCTTGCTGACCGGAGGCTCAAGCTTTACCGACTCAGGCAGATCGGACAGGAAATCCATGTTAAGCATGGGCTCTGGTGCCTGATTCACCACGCTTTCGAGCTCCTGCTCCCCCAGCGAGGCAAAGGCATCCAGCCCGCTCAGTGCATTGCTCTGCTCGTTAGCCGGCGGCAGGGGTGCCGGACCTGCCGGTTCTTTCTCGATGAAATCCATCGCCAGCGGTTCTTCCGGCGGCGGTTCCAGTGCGCCCAGTTCAGCAGCCATATCCACCGGCATACTGGCAGGATTCTGCGCAGCAGCTGCCACAGGCACATCAGCGGCAGCCTGCACTCTGACCGGTTCAAGATCTAGCGGTGATACTGCTGCAGCCGGGCGCGCATCAAACAGCGGATGCTCTGGTGCCAGCGTTCGGCCCAGTTCGCACACCCTCATCCACAGCGTGCTGTCCTTGCCGAAGATGCCACGCGCCGTGGTAGCCTCGGCCACAAAGCCGTCCTTGTCCGACTGGATTGCCAGCACTTCCAGCAACTTGTACCGCAGATCCTGCCGCATCGGTTCGCGCACCAGGCCTTCCCGCAGGATTTCCAGTGCCTGATCGGTACGACCATAGGCCAGATACACCTCGGCTTCCGCGATCAGATCCACCGAAGCCAGATCAATCCCCTCGCCGCGCTTGATGCCACTCATCAGGGTGGTAAGCGGCCCCATGGTCAGCAAGGACGCGTTATCGGGTACTGGCTTTCCTTCAGGCTTGCTTTCCGGCGTAGCAATCTTGCGCTGGCGTCGGCGCTGAGCCAGCAGCAAGGCCGCCAGCGCAGCCACCGCAGCGCCGCCAGCAATCATGGTGCTGTTATTGCGCAGCCCCGTCAGCACATCATCAACCAGGAAGCCTGGCGCTGCCGCGCCCTCCGGGGGCTTGACTGCCACCGGTTTGGGCGCAGATGCCGGTGCGGCCTTACTGCTTGCCACTGCAGGTGCAGAAGCCTGTGCAGGCACGGCAGCCGGAGCAGCCACGGCAACGCTGGCAGGAGCCGCAATGGCCTTATCTACCGGCTGACTGGCAACCGCCTTGTTCTGGCTGGCAATGGCGGCGGCACTGGCTTCGGCGGCCTTGGCCAGCTGCAGATTGCGGATTCTCTGTTCCAGTTGCTGGGTTTGTTGCTGGGCCTGCTGCAGCGCCTGATCCTGCCGCTGCAGGATGTTCTTCAGCCTGGCCTCCTGGGCAGTCTCAACGGCCTTGCCCGGCGTGACCGCCTTGACTGCCGCAACCTGCGGAGCAGAAGCCACCGGCTTGGCTGCCGATGCCACCGCTTTAGCCTGTTCCACCGGCGGTTTCACCATGGGCTTGAGCGTAATGGCTTCGGGGCTGCCATGCGGCTTGGCCGGTGCGTCCACCTTGGTTGCAGCAGCCGGTGCCGCCACTTGAGGCTCAGTAGCCTTGACATGGGTGGCTGGTGCAACCGCGTTGGTCGCAGCAGCCGGTGCCGTCACTTGAGGCTCAGTAGCCTTGACATGGGTAGCTGGTGCAACCGCATTGGCCATGTGCCACGCAGCCGGATACTTCAGTGCGGTCCCGGCGCGCAGGCGATTGACATCACCGGCGATAAAAGCATCCGGATTGCCGCGATACAGCCGTCGGGCGGCTTCGGCTTGATTGCCAGCGCCCTTCATGCGGGCTGCGATCAGCGACAGGGTATCACCACGCAGCACCCGATACATCTTCAATGGCTGCGTTTTTCCGACGCTATGCACCGGCTTGTCGGTATCGCCACTATTCGCAGCGTGCTCTTCAACGGCATAACCGTTCGGGTCCAGCAGCAGGGTATAGCGTTTTTGCGCGTGCACATTGGCAGCGCCTACGTCCAGCCGAAAGGCAAGAAAAGGCTCGGTCAACGGCCGGGTACTGCGCAGCAGCAGTATGGATTTTCCAGCGGCAGACCGGGTCAACTGATGGGAGATGGAGGCCACCAGCTGCAGTTGCTCGGCACTGGGAGCACCTTGCAAGCTGTCAGCAGTCAAGGCCACGTGGACATTGTCGGTCTGCTTAACTGCGGTGCCAAACAATTCCAGTTCAGCCACCAGCGGTTCGCCCAGCTTGGACTTTACCTTTAGTTCACCCAACCCCAGGCTGCTCAGGCGCGGCATCTGGTCGGGCGATACTGCGGTTTTCTTCACCGTATCGTCATGACCAGGCTGCTTGTCCTTGCGTGGCGGACCATCCCTCAGATAGTCAACCTCGAACTCACGCACCAACCGTCCTGCCGGCCAGCTCATTTCCACGGCAAAACGCAGCAGGGATTCGTCGAAACGGCTAGGTCCCTTGACCAGAATTTTCTGGATACTGCCATCCGGTTTGCGGATAGCAGAGAACTTCAATACCGAAGCGGACTGACTGTAGGTGGAAACCAGAGGATATTTGTTGCGATCAGCCAGGCTGACCAGCACATTCCCTTGCGGATCCTCATCTACCACGGGAATTTCTGCCTCGAAAGGCTGACCTTCCGACGACAGTACGTGGATGGGCCCCAAGCCAGCCAGCGCCGATCCTGCAGAGCCCATGCCAGCCAACAGGATGGCCAGCAAGGTCATGCGATGTCTTGAAGCCATGATACGGACTTCCCTGATTCCTGCTTTGGCAGGTTTTATTGCTAATGAACTACCCGGCTCAAATGTGTGCCATGCAAAATAAAACCGGCAAAATCAGCAAGGCAGTGCTTGCGCACTGCCTGCTTCACAAGCTGAACCAGATCAACAAGCCAAGTTACCTCAGCTGCTGATTTTGGTCAGCAAAGCCTGGGCTTCTTCTTTCAAACTGCCTTGCGCCTCACCAACCAGGTCCTGCAATACTTCCCTTGCACCGTCACGATCACCCATGTCGAGATAAACCTTGGCCAGATCCAGCTTGGTGGACAACGGATCATCCAGCAGCGTCATGCCCTCAGCGGCAACCGGTGCATCAGGTACAGCAGGAGAAGGAGCAGGTGTCGGCGTAGCAGCCACCATGTCTTCGTACAACGATTCAAAACCATCACTTGCGGCTGCTGTCGCTGGCAATTCCAGCGTTGCCACCGCAGGCTCTTCCGTTTTGGCCGACTCAATATCACTAGCCAGCCCATCCAGATTGAAATCAAAATCCAGCAAATTGGTATCGGCTGCAGGCTCTGCTGCCGGTTTTTCCGGCTCGGCTGCGGGTGCCGGTGCCAGCGCGGCCAGCTCGGCATCCAGATCAAAATCCATCAGGTTGGATTCTGCCGCTGGTGCCGGCGCCACCACTTCTTCTTCGGCAAACAGAGCGGCACGCAGCGGATCATCGACAGCAACCGGTGCTGCAGCCTCAACCGGCTTGGCGGCAACCGGCTCGGGCACAGCCTCGCCAAACAGTTCCTGATCCAGATCGATCACGCCATTGGCAGCCGCCGCCGTACTTTCTGCTGGCAGATCATCGGCAGCAAGCTGGTACAGCGCATTGGCCGGATCGATAGCCAGCCCCATCGCAGCCACCTTGGCCCAGGCCTGGCCCTTACCATCCGTACTGACATGGAATTCACGTGCCAGCTTCTCAAAGTTGCCGGCATCCGGGCGAGCTGCATACAGCTCCAGCAGTTTCTGGCGCACTTCCTGGCGCGATGGATCCTTGGCCAGTGCATCCTTGAGGATTTCCTCGGCCTGCGCATCACGGCCATAGGCCATATACACTTCGGCCTCCGCTACCGGATCAACCTCAGCTGCATCAATCGCACCGGAGGACTGGGTGAAATTGGTCATGAAGGAGTGGCCGCCACTGACCGAGCTGGGGCCGCTACCCACAGCATTGCGACCCAATACCGCATTGTTGGCCTGGGCGGACAATTGCAGCGAAGAGCCGGCAGCAGCCTTGCGGCGACGGGAAATCATCACGCCAAGCGCACCGAGAAGGCCGACACCCGCCACGCCACCACCGATCAGCGGCAGCTTGTCCATCAGTCCATCCAGCCAGGAACGTTCCGGCGGCGGCGGCGGAGGGGCAACCGGCTTGGGTGCTACAACCGGCTTGGGTGCCGGCGCAGCGGCAACCGGCGCACTGGCCTGAACAACAGGCTCCACTGCCGGTACCGAGGCGGCTTGCACCACTGCATCTGGCTGCGATGCCAGCGGCTTGCCGCCTTGCATGGCCTTGAGTTGCTGCTCCAGCGCAGCAATACGCGCCTCAGCATCCTTCAGCGACTGCTCGCGTGCGTTTACTTGCTGCTCCAGCACAGAGAGCTTGGCATCCGGCTGAGCACCTGCGGCATCGGGCGGAACCAGCTTCAGTACATCAGCACCCTTGCCCTTGACCGCCGGTGCAGCCGGTGCGGTAGCCGGCGGCTGGGCCGGGGTCGCTGCAGGCGCAGTACCATCGGGGTGCAGAATGGTATTGACCTGATCAGCCGACAGCGCCTTGACCTTGCCAGCAGTTGGTACCTTCAGGGTAACGCCGGCTTTTAGCTTGTTGGGATTGCCATCGTTGAAGGCATGCGGGTTGTTCTGCACCAACGCTGCCATGGTTTGCTCTAACGATGCGCCAGCCGGCTTCACCCGTGCCGCCATCCCGCGCAGTGTAGAGCCGGATCGCGTCTGCACTACGCCCGGGATCACTGCATGCGCCGGTCTGGCTGGTTTGCCCACATAGCGGCTGGACAGATTGTCCTCGGCATACTGCGGCATGTCCTGCACGATGGATTTGGATTGCGGCGCATTGTATGTTGCCGGATCCAGCAACACCGTGTATTCACGCACCGAACGACCAGAACTGGTCTTGGCTTCGACCACAAAACGCAGATAAGGGTCGTTGATGGGGGTGGCTGAGCTCACCCGGATGACGGCACCACGTGCAGAGGGGACCACGTGGAAGCGCAATGCGGACATGCTGCCGCTGTAATCAACATTCAAGTCCCGAAAGGTATCCGGGCTGGCCAACCCGATGCGGGCGGTTTCCAGCTCGCTCGAGCGAACTCCGGTCAACTCGATATCTGCGTGAAAGGTCTCCCCCAGGAAGGATCGCACATTGATCCTGCCAAGACCGGCCCATACATTTGCCGAACACACCATGGCGACAGCCAGCACGCTCAGCTTGAATTTTGCCTGATTATTCACAGTCTACCTTCCGGCACTCATTTATCTTGATTTTATTTCGCCCGCTCTACCCGCACGGACACACAACTGGCAACTAGTGCCATATTAGGCCCTAGCAAAGCTTTTAGCTAGATAACATAACAAGAAAACCCCGGACTGGCCGGGGCTTTACAATTATTCAAACACACCAGCTTTATTCAGCGACTCGGCCAACAGAACACAATTGAGTGCGGCACCAACCCGGACATTGTCTGCACTCAACCAGAAACTGAGTGAATTTCCGGTTTTGCGCAGGCGGCTAATCCAGACACCGTCATTACCGGTTGCCTCCATCGGCGTAATGTAGCCACCATGCTGATCGGCAGAGATCAATTGCAATCCTGCCGCCAACAGACGATTACGTACTTGCAGCAGATCAATATCCCCATCCACTTCAAGGCTTACTGCCCAAGAATGGCCAAAGAATACCGGCACACGAACACAACTGGCCTCTACCAGCAGTGCCGGCTGCTGCAGTAGGCGGCGTAATTCATTAGCCAGGGAAAGCTCTTCAGCGGAAACACCATCCGCATCAACATCGCCAATCTGCGGCAGCACATTAAAGGCAATGCGCTTGGCAAAAACGGTATTTTCAGATTCTCGCTGCGAGAATAATGCCGTTGTTTGCTCAGCCAGCTCTTCCAGTGCCTTCTGCCCGGCACCGGATACCGACTGATAGGTGGCAACAGTCAGGCGGCGCGGTTGCAGCGGCAGCAAGGGACGCAAAGCCATGGCCAGCGGAGTAACCGTGCAGTTGGGTGCGGATACCAGGGCTCCGGCCTCCAAACCTTCCAGTTGATCCCCATTCACCGATGGCACCACCAACGGCACTTCGGCATCCAGTCGATAGGCATCGCTGAAATCAATCACGGTCACACCGGCAGCACGGGCTTGCGGTACATATTCACGCGCCACATCACTACCGGCCACAAAAATGGCCAGTGCTACATTCTCGAAACCAAACTCATCTAGCTGCCGAATATCCAGCTCCAGATTGCCATAGCTAACGGTAGACGCCTCATGCTCCGGGCCATCAACAGCAAACACCCGCTCTGCCGGGAACTGACGCTCGGCCAGCAGTTCGAGAACAGATTGGCCAACCAGGCCAGCGGCACCTACTACAGCAAGCTGCATCATCCGAATAAATCCTTACATTCCTGAAAAAGCTGATAGTAACTCAGCCAAAAGCAAAGGGCGCAAGAAGCGCCCTTTGCAGTGTAGTCGATCCCGGCGGTATGCCGGTTAAAAAAGCGTAGCGACCATTTTAACCCGAATCAGCGTTCGATGAGGATACGCAGCATGCGGCGCAGCGGTTCGGCCGCGCCCCACAGCAGTTGGTCGCCAATCACGAAGGCGGACAGGTATTCACCGCCCATGTTCAGCTTGCGTACACGGCCAACGCCCACTTCCAGCCCGCCGGTGATGGCAGCCGGGGTCAGTTCCTTGACGCTGATTTCGCGGTCGTTCGGCACCCATTTCACCCAGTCGTTGCCGGACTTGATGATGGCTTCGATTTCTTCCAGCGGCAGGTCTTTCTTCAGCTTCACGGTCAGTGCCAGGCTATGGCAGCGCATGGCGCCGATGCGCACGCACAGGCCGTCCACCGGAATGATGGCTTCGTTGCCCAGGATCTTGTTGACCTCGGCCTGGCCCTTCCACTCTTCCTTGGACTGGCCGTTGTCCAGCTGCTTGTCGATCCACGGGATCAGACCACCAGCCAGCGGTGCGCCGAAGAATTCGGTCGGCACGTCTTCGCGGATGGCAGCAGCCACCTTGCGGTCGATTTCCAGAATGGCGGACGACGGGGTAGCCAGTTCGTCAGCCACGGCTGCGTGTACCACGCCCATGCCCTTGATCAGTTCGCGCATGTGGTTGGCACCACCGCCGGACGCTGCCTGGTAGGTCATGGAGGAAACCCACTCCACCAGACCTTCACGGAACAGACCGCCCATGCCCATCAGCATGATGGAGTTGGTACAGTTGCCGCCGATGTAGTCTTTCACGCCCTTGGCCAGTGCGCTGTCAATCACGTTGCGGTTGACCGGGTCCAGCACAATCACGGCATCGTCAGCCATGCGCAGGGTGGAGGCCGCATCGATCCAGTAGCCGTTCCAGCCAGCTGCACGCAGTTTCGGGTAGATGTCGCTGGTGTAGTCGCCGCCCTGACAGGTGACAATGGCGTCCATTGCCTTCAGTTCGTCGATGTTCTTGGCGTCTTTCAGCGCCGGTACATCACGGCCGATGTCCGGGCCTTTGCCGCCGACATTGGAAGTGGTGAAGAACACCGGTTCGTTGATGACAGCGAAATCGTTCTCTTCACGCATACGTTGCATCAGCACGGAACCAACCATGCCACGCCAGCCTACAAAGCCTACTTTCACGGGTTTCTCCTGGGATCTGTCTCTAAAGTTGCGATTGGCCCGTCAACGCAAGCGTTAGCGGGCCAAGTATTTTTATTACCCCATTGTGCAGCGCGATAGCGCAGGAGGCAATGGGGTCAACCCTATCCGGGTGAAGTTTTTTTTACAGCGCCGCCACCACGGCGTCACCCATGCCGGAGCAGCTTACTTTCTGGCAGCCTGCCTCGAAGATGTCGCCGGTACGGTAGCCTTGGGCCAGTACCGTCTTGACCGCGTTTTCCACGCGCTGGGCGGCTTCTTCCTTGGCAAAGGTGTAGCGCAGCATCATGGCGGCAGACAGGATGGTGGCCAGCGGATTGGCCAGATTCTTGCCGGCGATGTCCGGAGCGGAACCGTGCGAAGGCTCGTACAGGCCCTTGTTGTTCTGATCCAGCGAGGCCGACGGCAGCATGCCGATGGAACCGGTGAGCATGGAGGCTTCGTCGGACAGGATGTCGCCAAAGATATTGCCAGTCACCATTACGTCGAACTGTTTGGGGTTGCGCACCAGCTGCATGGCGGCGTTGTCGACATACATATGGCTCAGCTCTACCTGCGGGTAGTCACGCGCCACGTCGATCATGATTTCTTTCCAGAATTCGGTGGTTTCCAGCACATTGGCCTTGTCTACCGAACACAGCTTCTTGTTGCGCTTCATGGCAATGCCAAAGGCAACATGCGCGATGCGACGCACTTCGCTTTCGCTGTAGCGCATGGTGTTGAAGGCTTCGCGCTCGCCCTGCTCGTTCACGCCCATGCCACGCGGCTGACCGAAGTAGATGTCACCGGTGAGTTCGCGCACGATCATGATGTCCAGCCCAGACACCACTTCCGGCTTCAGGGTGGAAGCATTGGCCAGTTCCGGGTACAGGATGGCCGGACGCAGGTTGGCAAACAGGTTCAGATCCTTGCGGATGGCCAGCAGGCCGCGCTCCGGGCGCAGCGGGCGATCCAGCGTGTCGTATTGCGGCCCGCCTACCGCGCCCAGCAATACGGCGTCGGCTGCACGGCACAGCTTCTGGGTGAATTCCGGATACGGCACGCCATAGGCATCGTAGCCAGCGCCACCCAGCGGGGCTTCTTCCAGCTCGATCGGTAAGCCGTCCTGACGCAGCACATCCAGCACACGACGTGCCTGGGCAATGATTTCCGGACCAATGCCGTCACCCGGCAATACGGCGATTTTCATGATTTATCCTTTGTTATCTCTGATTACTTGTATTTTGAAATCTTCACGCCGCCCACAACACGATGACGTCGACGGTAAAGCTGCCATCAGCCTCGATGGCGTAATAATCGCGCACTTCCTGCCCCACCGACTGCTGCAACAGGCGAATAGCTTCGCGCATGGTTTGCGGTGTGCGCATGCGCTCCACCCACACGCCAAATTCCAGCCGCAGCTTTTGCCGCGTTACCTGCTGTGCCTGCCAACCAGTCGTACTCAATGCAGCCAGCCATTCGGCCATGGCGTAGTTGTGGACATGACTGGTATCGCGCAGCACTTCCACCGCTTGCAGATAGGTATCCAGCAAGGGTTGGCCGGGCGACATCACATCGATGAAGGCAAGCTTGCCACCGGGCTTGAGTACCCGTCGCGCTTCACGCAGCGCCAGGCCAAGATCACCCCAGTGGTGGGCGGAATAACGGCTGAATACGAAGTCGAATTCGCCATCAGCAAACGGCAGCGACTCGGCCGCGCCTTGCTGCGTGGTGAGGGTGCTGAGGCCACGCGATGCTGCCTCCTCCGCCACCACTTGCAGCATGCTGGCGGACAAGTCGTAAGCCACTACGCTGGCAGCGTATTCGGCCACCTGGAAGCTGACATGGCCGGCACCGCAGCCCAGGTCCAGCACCCGCGCTGCGCCATGCTCACGCACGGCTTGCTGTAGCTGGGCAAACTCGGCCCCTTGGGCGTGTACCTGGCTGTGCAGGTAGGCCGCCGCCTGGGCACCAAATTGTTGCTGGACGTGTTCTGCGTGTGCGCTCTGGCTCATGTCATTCTCCGGTTCAGGCCTGATGGAACAACCAGGGCTGGCTCTGGCGGCGGGCCGCCTCGTAAGACTTGATTTCGTCCGCGTGTTGCAAGGTGAGGCCGATTTCATCCAGACCACCCAACAAGCAGTGCTTGCGGTGCTCGGTGATGTCAAAGGCAAACGACTGGCCGGACGGGGTGGTGATGGTCTGTGCTGCCAGATCCACCGTCAGGCGGTAGCCTTCGCTGGCTTCGCATTCGCGGAACAGCTGGTCCACCACTTCAGCCGGCTGCACGATGGGCAGCAGGCCGTTCTTGTAGCAGTTGTTGAAGAAGATGTCGGCAAAGCTGGGGGCGATCACCACGCGGAAGCCCTGGTCGTCCAGCGCCCACGGTGCGTGTTCGCGGCTGGAACCACAGCCGAAGTTTTCCCGTGCCAGCAGCACTTGCGCCCCGGCATAGCGCGGGAAGTTGAGCACAAAATCAGGATTCAGCGGACGTACGCTGTTGTCCATGCCCGGTTCGCCGTGGTCCAGATAGCGCCATTCGTCGAACAGGTTGGGGCCAAAGCCGGAGCGCTTGATCGACTTGAGAAACTGCTTGGGGATGATCGCGTCGGTATCGACATTGGCGCGATCAAGCGGGCACACCAGCCCGTCAAGTTTGTTGAATGCTTTCATGGGATTCTTTCCGAATCGGGCCGCCCTTACTGGGCAGCGTTTTCGATGGCCTGTCCGGCCTTCTGGATGCCATGGCCGACAGCCTGGCCACCTTGTTTGAGGTCTTCACCCGCGCCGTGTAAGGTATTGCAGGCAGACAGCAGGATGGTCACGAACAGGCTGAGTGCAATTTTTTTCATGGATGAATTCCTTTCGCAGAATTAAAGCTGACGGATGTCAACAAAATGGCCGGTCACCCCTGCCGCTGCCGCCATGGCCGGGCTGACCAGATGGGTACGTCCACCCTGCCCCTGACGGCCTTCGAAGTTGCGGTTGGAGGTGGAGGCACAACGCTCGCCCGGTTGCAGACGGTCGGCATTCATGGCCAGACACATGGAGCAACCCGGCTCGCGCCATTCAAAACCTGCCGCGATGAAAATCTTGTCCAGCCCTTCGGCTTCGGCCTGTGCCTTCACCAAACCAGAACCCGGCACCACCAGCACTTGCTTCACACTGGCCGCCTTGGTACGGCCACGTGCCACGGCAGCGGCTTCGCGCAGGTCTTCGATTCGGGAATTGGTACAGGAGCCGATAAACACGATGTCGACCGGAATGTCTTTCACCGGGGTATTGGCAGTCAGACCCATATAGGCCAGCGCGCGTTCAATACTGCCCTTTTTCACTGGGTCGGCTTCGGCAGCCGGGTCCGGCACGATGCCGTCGATATCGGTCACCATTTCCGGCGAGGTGCCCCAGGTCACTTGCGGCTTGATGTCGCTGGCTTCCAGTTCCACCACGGCGTCGAAATGCGCGCCCTCGTCGGAGTGCAGGGTGTTCCAGTAAGCCACGGCGGCATCCCAGTCCGCGCCACTCGGGGCAAACGGGCGACCCTTGACGTAGTCGATGGTTTTTTCGTCCACCGCCACCATGCCAGAACGGGCACCCGCTTCGATGGCCATATTGCACAAGGTCATGCGGCCTTCCATCGACAGGCTGCGGATGGCTTCGCCGCCAAACTCGATGGCATAGCCGGTGCCGCCGGCAGTGCCGATTTTGCCGATGATGGCCAGCGCCACGTCCTTGCCGGTAATGCCGGTAGGCAGCGGGCCATTCACCTTCACCAGCATATTCTTGGATTTCTTGGCTACCAGGCACTGGGTGGCCATCACGTGTTCCACTTCCGACGTGCCGATACCGTGGGCCAGTGCGCCAAACGCGCCATGGGTGGAAGTGTGACTGTCACCACAGACCACGGTCATGCCCGGCAAGGTGGCGCCTTGCTCCGGCCCCATCACGTGCACAATGCCCTGCCCCTTGTCCTTGAACGGGAAGTAGGCCAGCGCGCCGAAGGACTTGATATTGGCGTCCAGGGTTTCCACCTGCTGACGGGAAATCGGGTCCTTGATGCCTTCGTCCCAGTGGTCGGTCGGGGTGTTGTGGTCGGCGGTGGAAACCACCGAGTCCACGCGCCACAGGCCGCGCCCGGCCAGTTTCAGGCCTTCAAAGGCTTGCGGGCTGGTGACTTCATGCACCAGATGGCGGTCGATATAAAGAAGAACCGTGCCGTCGGCCTCTTCCCGCACTACATGGCTGGACCAGAGCTTGTCGTAAAGAGTTTGTGCTGTCATGGCTTCCTGCTCGTGAAATGGCGGTGATGAAACCGCCGGTTTGCCGGATATCAAGGCAGCCATTCTGTCACGCTGATCATTACCGCCACAAGGCTGTCCTGATCGCCTTGGCCGTGGTGCGCTACAGAAATCGGCTGTTGTTGGCACACATCATCGCGCAGCTTTTTTCCTAGTACAAGATAAGCATTTATACTAGTACTGACACTACTACGTTAAAGTGGAAACGCGATCAGGAATCAACATGAGCCAGAGCAAAACCACCAGCCCGCTGGGTGAATTCATCCGCGCCCATCGCGAACGGGTCAGCCCGCAACAGGCTGGCCTGCCCGCAGGCAGCCGACGCCGCGCCAAAGGCCTGCGGCGCGAGGAAGTGGCCGCCCTGTGCGGCATCAGCCCTACCTGGTTAACCTGGATTGAGCAGGGCCGCAGCCAGTCGGTATCAGCCCAGACTTTGTCCCGCTTGGCCGATGCGCTGCTGCTGACCCATGCCGAGCGTGATTACCTGTTCAAGCTGGCCGGGCTGAAAAACCCGCAGGAGCGGCAAACTGAGCGCAATCCACAATCGCGTCAGGCATTGAGTGCGGCGGTAGATGTGATTGCCGCTCCAGCTTATGTGCTGGATGCCAACTGGGATGCGCTGGCCTGGAATACGCTGGCGGCCGAGCTGTTCAGCGGCTGGCTGGACCAGCCACTGGCACGACACAACTTGCTGGATTTCATGTTTTTGCAAGCCGCTTCACGCCAGTTGGTGGAAGACTGGCCGATGCGCGCGCGCCGTATGGTAGCGGAGTTTCGCGCCGATGCCGGTGAGCGACTGGAAGAAAGCGCCATTCACCAGTGGGTGGACACCCTGCGTCAGGGCAGTGTGGAATTCGATACGCTGTGGCAGCAGCATGATGTGCAAGGCCGCGAGGGCGGCGAGCGCGCCTTCAACCATCCGCAACGCGGCCGTCTGATATATCAGCAGCTGACGCTGAACCTGGCTGCTGCGCCGGAGCTCAAGCTGATCATGCTGCTGTAGCCTTGGCGTACGGCTCTGGCCGCAACCAGCGCAGGCACACCAGCACGCCCAGCGCCGCAGCCAGTACCGACATGCCAAACGTCAGCAACATGCCGCCATGCGGCCACAACAAACCGCCGACCAGACCGCCGGAACTGCCGCCCACACCAAACGAGGCAATGATGTACAAACCCTGCGCCCGGCCCTGATGCTGCTGGGCAAACATCCGGTGAATCAGGCCCACCGAGGTAGCATGGTGCAAGCCGAAAGTCAGCGCATGCATGCTTTGCGCCAATACCGCTAGTACCGGCTGCTGCACCGCACAGGCAATCAGCACAAAGCGCAGCACAGCAGTCAAGAGTGAGGCCAGCATCAGCCGCTCCAGCGAAAACCGCCCCATGATGCGCGGCATTAGCAGGAATACCAGGATTTCACTAAGCACCCCCACCGACCACAACAAGCCGATGGCCCCCTTGTCATACCCGGCATGGCGCAAGCCGATGGAGTAAAAAGTGTAATAAGGCCCGTGGGCGTAAGCCATCAGGAAGCAACAGGCAAACAAGGCCATTACGCGCGGCTGGCACAGGGTCTGCCAGATTGGCTCTGCCACCTGGTGGTGACGCGGCCTGCTGACATCGGGCACGAACCAGCCAGCCAACACGATGAAGGTCAGCAGCAGCAGCAAGGCCCAGGGTAGATTGGCCAGATGGATCAGGTCCAGCACATAACCACCCACCATGGACAGGCAGACAAAACCGATGGAGCCCCACACCCTTACCCGGCTGTAGCGGCCTGGCTGGGCACGCGTGAGATAAGCCGTGCTGGCCTCAACCAGCGGCAAGGCCCCGGCCCAGAAAAAGTGCGATACCGCCAGGCTGGTGAAAATCCACCAGAAACCATTGCCCAGCCCCACCAGCGCAAACGCCAGCGCCGAACACAGCGAGGTACTGATGATGATGGCCCGTCGCCGCCCTTGCCGGTCCGCCAGCCAGCCCCAGAAGCCGGGTGCCACGATACGTGCCAGCGTGGACAGGGCCATCAGCACGGAAATCTGTAACGCAGAAAAGGACAAGGACTCCAGATACAAGCCCCAGAACGGACCAAACAGACCCTGGAAGGCGAAATAGGCAAAATAGAACACCGCGAACGGGCGCAGTGACGGGGTAGCCGTCGTGGGAACCGCAGATGAAGCAGACATCAATACACAATCAGAACAAGCTGCCGCAACCCTTGCCAGAGTGCGGCATGGTGATTACAGGGTGCCCTTGAAGCGGGAAATATCGCGCCGGGCTTTCTTGGTGGGTCGGCCTTCGCCATGCGGAAAGCTGGCATGCTCGGCCTTCAGCAACAACATGCGCTCTTCGCGCTCAGTCTTGCTCGCTTCGTCTTCCTGATACATCAACACCGCCTCCTTGGCCGGACGACGCTGGGTGGCCAGCTGCAACACGGTAATGCGGTATTCCAGCTGGTTGATGCGCAGCAATAGTTCATCCCCCTCGCGCGCGATGCGCGAAGCCTTAACCCGCTCGCCATTTACCAGCACCCGGCCCAGCTCCAAGGCCTCGTGCGCTAGCTGACGGGTCTTGTAAAAGCGGGCAGCCCACAGCCATTTGTCCAGCCGCACCTTGCCGTCGTCTTCGTCCTGCTCGCGCTGGCGACTCATGCCGCCACCGTCCAGTCGGCGCTTACCACACCGTCCAGTTGCAGGTGCAGCACATCCCCCGCATGCAGGGCTGCCACGCCTTGCGGTGTGCCGGTATAGATCAGATCGCCAGCTGTCAGGCCATAAACCTGCGACAGATAACTGATGAGGGTGGCCAGCGGATACAGCATCAGGCGGGTATCGCCTTGCTGCCGGGTTTCGCCATTTACCAGCAGGCTGAAGCTGAAGGGCTGACTGACATCCAGATGGGAAGTCGCCACAAAATCCGACACGCAGGCCGCATGGCGAAAGCCCTTGGCCTTGGTCCACGGCTTGCCGCCTTTCTTGGCTTCGCTTTGTACATCGCGCGCGGTCAGATCCAGGCCGATGCCCACCCCCGCAATGTGAGACAACGCATCTGCAGCGGCAATATCACTACCACCCTTGCCGATCAGCAGCACCAGTTCGCACTCGTGGTGCACGTCAGAAGAATAGGCCGGCAGCACAATGTCCTGCCCGCTCAGGGAGAGGGCCGAGGTAGGCTTGAGGAACACCAGCGGCTCCTCTTCCAGCTGATTACCCAATTCGGCCACATGTGCCGCGAAATTGCGGCCAATGCAAAAAATATTGCTGACTTGCTGCTCCACGCCATCCAGCATGACAACTGCCATGGTGCACTCCTTCCGGTTCAAGCGCCCGATTATCCCAGAAGTGCCATGCTTGCGGGAGCCAATTGATGATTATACGTATGTCATCGGAATGGTATTTCCTGCTACCATGCCGCCCACCACGACTGACCCGATCGCCTTTAAATGACAAGCCCGCCGGAACTGGCTGTGGTATTGGGTTAAGGACATGGACATGATTTGTGCATTGCCGCAACAGCCCTGCACCCACCGTGGATTTTTTCAGGCCGGCATACCGCCAGCCGGTGAAATTGTCATACAGTCCTGTTACAGTCAGCGAGTACCCCGGCGGCGGCAACACCGCCCGACCGCCCCGGACAGCACGTATCCACCCACCCCTACACGGCATGTTAAGGAGATGTACCTTGACTCAGGACACGACCGCTTCCCTGGAGAGCTTTTTCTCCAGCCTCTCCGAGGCCAACCAACAGTGGATGCAGCAGTTTGTCAATTCGATGACCGCCGGCATGCCACTGGACGCAGCTGCCAATCCCATTTCCGGTGCCTGGAACCAGATGGTGAGCAACACCAACCAGATGCTGGCCATGCAGACCAATCTCTACCAGCAGCAAATGAATATGTGGTTGCAATTCCTCGGCCAAAAGCCGGCCGAAGCTGCAGCACCGGCAGCCGGAACCGACCGTCGCTTTGCCGCACCGGAATGGAACGAGCACCCGTTCTACAGCTTCCTGAAACAAAGCTATCTGCAAACATCCAAGTGGATGACCGAGCTGGTCGATCAATCCCAGCTGGAAGATGAGTCCAAGGAAAAACTGGCCTTTGCCACCCGCCAGTACCTGGATGCCATGGCCCCCACCAACTTCATGCTGACCAACCCGGAAGTCATCAAGCGGGCACTGGAAACCAAGGGCGAAAGCCTGGTGGAAGGCATGAAGAACATGGCCGAAGACATCCAGAAGGGCCATATCTCGATGTCGGATGAAAGCAAGTTTGACATCGGCAAGAATATCGCCACCACACCGGGCGAAGTAATTTTCCGCAACGAGCTGATCGAACTGATCCAGTACACCCCCACCACCACCGAGGTGTACGAAAAACCGCTGCTCATCGTGCCGCCCTGCATCAACAAGTACTATCTGATGGATCTGCAGCCGGACAACTCCATGGTGCGCCACTTTGTGGCCCAGGGTTACAAGGTCTTCCTGATCAGCTGGCGTTCTGCCGTCCCGGAAATGAAGCATTTCACCTGGGAAAGCTATATCGAGAAGGGCGTGATCGCAGCGGCAGAAACCGTGAAAAAAATCACCAAGCAGCCCAGCATGAATGCACTGGGCTTCTGCGTGGGCGGCGTCATCCTCAATACCTCGCTGTGCGTGATGCAGGCCAAGGGCATCAAGCTGATCGACAGCGCCACCTTCATGACTTCGCTGGTCGACCATGAAGACCCGGGTGAGATCAAGGTGTTCATCGACGAAAAGCTGGTCGCCAGCCGCGAAGCCAAGCTGGCCAGCGGCGGCATCGTCAGCGGCAAGGAAATCGGCCGCACCTTTGCCAGCCTGCGCGCCAACGATCTGGTATGGAACTACGTGGTCAACAACTACCTGCTAGGCAAGACCCCGGCCCCGTTCGACCTGCTGTACTGGAACAACGACGCCGTCGACCTGCCGCTGCCGATGCATACTTTCTTCCTGCGCCAGTTCTACCTGAACAATGCGCTGGTGAAGAAAAATGCCATCACCCTGTGTGACGTGCCCATCGACATCAGCAAGCTGGATATCCCGCTGTACGTATTTGCCGCCCGCGAAGACCACATCGTGCCGTGGAAATCCGCCTTCTCGGGTATCAAGTACCTGACGGGCGCCCCGTCGCGCCGCTTCGTACTGGGTGCTTCCGGCCATATCGCCGGTTCCATCAACCCGGTTACCAAGGACAAGCGCAATTACTGGGTGAATGAAAATCTGGTAGACGACCCGGAAGTGTGGCTGGAAAGTGCCGAAAGCCGTCCGGGTAGCTGGTGGAAAGACTGGGACAGCTGGCTGGCCCCGCAGTCCGGCAAGAAGGTTGCCGCCCCCAAAACGGCCGGCAGCAAAGAGTTTCCGGCACTGGTGGCAGCCCCTGGCACTTATGTGCTGGCCAAGGCTATGCCCAGCACGGTAGCCAGCCTGCAATAATCATCCGATGCCCGGCACATGCATGCCGGGCACATGCTCCTGACAGGAGCCCCCACCGCAGAACCATAACGGAGAGTTAGCTATGCAAGAAATCGTGATTGTTGCCGCCCTGCGCACTGCCGTAGGCAGCTTTGGTGGTGCACTGTCCAAAGTTCCGGCCTCGGAACTGGGTGCCACCGTCATCAAGGGCCTGCTGGCTCAGACCGGCGTTAAACCGGAAGACGTCAGTGAAGTGATTCTGGGCCAGGTGCTGACTGCGGGTGTTGGTCAGAACCCGGCACGCCAGGCCGTGATCAAGGCAGGCCTGCCCATCACCACTCCCGCCTCCACCCTGAACGTGGTATGTGGCTCCGGCTTGCGAGCCGTACATCTGGCAGCACAGGCCATTGCCAATGGCGATGCCGACATCGTGATTGCCGGCGGCCAGGAAAACATGTCGCTGTCCCCGCACATTCTGCCGGGTTCGCGTGACGGCTTCCGCATGGGTAATGCCCAACTGGTGGATACCATGGTGGCTGACGGTCTGACCGACGTATACAACCAGTACCACATGGGCATTACTGCTGAGAACGTGGCCGAGAAATACGGCATCAGCCGCGAAGAACAGGACGCGCTGGCCCTGGCTTCGCAGAACCGTGCCGAAGCAGCCCAGAAAGCCGGTAAGTTCAAGGATGAAATCGTTCCGGTACTGGTGCCGCAGCGCAAGGGGGATCCGGTAGCCGTTGATGCCGACGAATACATCAAGGCAGGCACCACTGCCGAAACCCTGGCAAAACTGCGTCCGGCCTTCAAGAAAGACGGTACCGTGACCGCTGGCAATGCTTCCGGCATCAATGATGGCGCGGCTGCCGTCATGCTGATGACTGCTGCCAAGGCAGATCAGCTGGGCCTGAAGCCGCTGGCCGTGATCCGTGGGTACGCCCTCACCGGCTGCGCTCCGGAAATCATGGGTATTGGCCCGGTTGCCGCCACCCGCAAGGCCGTGGAAAAAGCCGGCTGGACTGTTGAGCAGCTGGATCTGGTAGAGGCCAACGAAGCCTTCGCCGCCCAGGCGTTGGGTGTTGCCCGTGAGCTGGGCTGGTCTGCCGACAAGGTGAACGTCAATGGTGGTGCCATTGCACTGGGTCACCCGATTGGTGCATCCGGCTGCCGCGTACTGGTTACCCTGTTGCATGAAATGCAGCGTCGTGATGCCAAGAAAGGCCTGGCAACCCTGTGCATTGGTGGTGGCATGGGTGTGGCGCTGGCCGTTGAGCGCCGCTGATCAATTCAGCTGAAGCCAAACAGAAAACCGGGCACATGCCCGGTTTTTTATTGCCACAAAAAAGCCCCGGCGTACTTGCCGGGGCAGTTTCGGTCAACCGCCCTGCTGGCTGACCGAGGTGGAGACATTACGCAAGACGGTAGGGTATTTATCCTACAGAACACAGCGTTTTTTCAGAATAGCGGCCAGCGCATCGATTCCCAGTAAAAATATCTAGCCTTTAGCCCAGTTGCAAACGCGGCAAACCATTTTGAGCCCGTGCACGATTACACGCTTCCTCATAAATGCCAATACTGGCGCGGGCACCAAATTCGCGACAAGGAGAAGGCCGCTCGCTGTAAATACCGCAACTGACCGATTCCCCCACCTTGCCCACCAAGGCAATGCAGCGCGGGCGGGCATAATCGGTTCCACGCATGCGCATGGTGGTGGCGGTTTCCTCATCAGCCAGCCGTGCCGGAACGCGGCCACCCGGCTCGGTATCCAGTTCGGAGTAATGAAAACTCACCCGAAAGGCAGCACAACAGGCACCACAACGTTGACAGATGTTTTGCTCGGCTTGGGACATACGGATAAACCAGAGATTCAAGTCGGCACAGTATGCCTGTAAGCTGGGTGAATTTCAGCCGTATTGCGAGTCTTCATGCCCTCCCCGCTCTCCGCACTCTGCCCTGGCAGCCATTGGCCCGATTACCGGGGTAGCAGTCTGCTCAATCTCATGGCCAGCCTGAGCCGTGAACTGGGTGGCCCGCATACTGGGCATGCCGGGCTGTACCAACCATGGCTGTCCGGTATTGCCCGGCACCAGCATGTAGTACTGATACTCGTCGACGGCTTAGGCGAGCAGCAACTGCGCACACTAGGCCCGGACAGCATGCTGTACCGCCATCAGCTAGCCACCCTGAGCAGTGTGTTTCCCGCAACGACGGCAGCAGCCATCACCACGTTGCTGACTGGCCATTCCCCCGCCAGCCACGGGCTGATTGGCTGGCATCTGCATTACCCGGCGGATGAGGCAAGACAAGAACGTATTGTGGCGCCCCTGCCCATGTCGGTACGGCATCCCGCCGCAAGCACGCTGACACCGGAGCAACTGGCATGCCAGTTGCTAGTTTGCCCGCCCTTGCTACCACAACTGGGGCGGAAGGCAGAGATATTGCAACCGCACTACATCGCTGGCTCGCCTTACAGCCTGCATCATGCAGGAAACATCAAGCGCACTGCCTATCGGGATATCGAGGATGCATTTGCCCAGTTGGCCGCCAGCCTGCAACAAGATCAGACACCGGGTTTTCACTATCTTTACCTGCCACAACTGGACAGCCTGATGCACCGACAGGGCTGTCACTCACACGCGGTACAAACCCTGTTTACCCAGTTGGATACGGCCTTTACCCAGTTAGCGGAGATTGCCGACCAAACTGACAGTGCCATCCTGCTTACCGCCGACCATGGCTTTATCGATACTCCGCGCGCACGACAGATCAGCCTGGATGAGGATTTTCCGGCACTGTACGCCATGCTGGCTTCTCCCCTGTCCGGCGAGCGCCGGGCCGTGTTCTGCCATATAAAGCCGGGCCTGCGCGAAGCATTCATCGACCTGGCCCGGCAACAGCTCGGCCATGCCTGCTGGGTGGTGGACAGCCGGCAGTTGCTGGAGGCCAGGGCCTTTGGGCCTGGCCAGCCACACCCGCAACTGGCAAGCCGCTGTGGCGATGTCACTCTGCTAGCGCGTGCTGACTGGAGCATCCGCGATACCCTAGCCCACGAGAAACCACTGTATCTGCCAGGCCAGCACGGCGGGGTGAGTGCGGCGGAAATGAATGTGCCACTGATTCTGCGCCTCCCCCAGAAGGAGTAGCCGTTCTGATGCCTGAGGCTAATACCGCCAGGCCTGCCATGCATCGCACAATGAGGCATGACATCTAATAAATTCCCTCTGGTCTACGCGTGTTCGGGCTGCTCCAGCGCAGCTCAGATGGCGAATGATCTTGCGCTGCGCCTGGATCGTGAAGGTCTGGCGGAAATGTCCTGTATTGCCGGCGTTGGCGGCGGCGTACCCGGACTGGTGAAACTGGCCCAATCCGGCCGCCCCATTCTGGCGCTGGATGGCTGCCGTCTTTCCTGTGTGCAGGCCTGCCTGCGCCAGGCGGGGGTGCAGGCCGACCATGCCTTGCTGCTGTCTGACCAGGGGGTGGTCAAATACAAGCATCAGGCTTATGCCATCAGCCAGGCAGAAGAAGTGTGGCCGCAGATCCGGGACAGTGCCGGTGCACTAGCCAACAAAAAAACCGAATCAGAATAAACCGCTCTGCAGCTGTTGCTGCTCCAGCGAGGCCAGCTCGTCAGCAAACTGCTGCTCCAGCTCTTGCAAATGCTGGCGCTGCACATGTACCGGCATCAGCACGCGGGAGATCGGCTGCAACTGTCCCAGTATCACCTGCTCGTAGCTGAGGGCAGTCACATCATCCGCATCCACCCTGTCATGCAGTACGCCCATGCGATTCAGGCAGATGGTTTGTGCTTCTACACGGAAAAAACCTTCCGGCTGCTCCAGCACCTCGCGTACGACCTCAAGAATGCCATCCAGCTCGGTCAGTCGTACCAACGGTTGCAACTGCTGCTGCACTTCAGCCTCGCGCTGACGTAGTGTCTGGGCGTCTGCCTGCTGCAGACTGGCCAGGGTGCCAGACCCTCCGGTGGCATCAATCACCACCCGCCCCTCCTGTCCAAAGGTAGCCAGCTTTAGCTGAAGCTGTTCCAGCTCGGTCTGTAAATCCAGCCGCATTTGTTGCAGTAACTTGATGCGACGGTCGATCACGGCAACCAAAACAGTAAGACCGTGGCGACGAGTACTCTGCTGCAGATCCTCGGGCGTGGCCGACGGGTCGATCAGACGATGCTGGTCGAAACTAACAACCTGCTGGGCAACATCGCTGCGGATTTCGCCATTGTGCTCCACCATGCCAAAGCGTACGGTTTCGCTGCGGCTCATGCTCATAATGGCCCAGGCTTCATCCCCCTGGCTGGCCGACAGAAAAAAAGACTGCAGTGGAGCGCTGCCCTTCAGGCACAGCAACAGGCTCAGCGGGCTGGAAAACAGCAGACCCAACCGGCGATCGGTGGCAAAGCTGCGCAGCGAGAGTTCCAGTGGCGCAATACGCTGCCAGGGCAGCCCGGCCAGATAGTCCAGCGTACGCCGTGTGCCGGGGAGCAGACGTTGCTGATAGCCCGGCAACAATCGCAGCCGGCCATCGCAGCCGTCAATCACGGTCTCGATGGCATGCAGCAAATCAGCCTTGTTTTGCCTTGAAGCCTCATCCAGCCCCAGTTTCTGCCACAGCCAATCCAGCATTGCTACCTCTCCCTCAGACAAAAGCAATAGTATGCCCGGTATACAGTACCCGGCAGTGGTCATGGATCAAGTCTGCGGCGCGGCCACCTGCAAAATATCTTGCAAGGCAGCCACAGTCTCTATGGCAGATACAACAGGCAGCACATGGGTTCCACCATCAATGGTGATCAGCGGTGCATCCAGCTGCAGGGCCAGGCGCTGGCCGATGTGCAAGGGGAAAATTTCATCCTGCGTCCCCCACACCACCGCAGCCGGCATAGTCAGCGGCTGTTTTAGGCGCTCGACATGCGCCTGCTGGCCGGTGGCCAGTTCCTGCATCAGCGCCCGCAACTGCGGTGCACGATCCCGGTAATAAAACTGCCAGACATCCCTGAGTACATACTGCGGTGCCCGTGCCAGCGGACTCCCCACCAGCGCCATCATGCGGGCAAGGGCTTGCGCATCGCCTGGCACAAACAGTTGTTCGGCAGTCTGTACTTGCGCCCGCGCCAGCAGATCTTGCTGGTCATCAGGCGTGTAGGCCATGCCCGGCGAAGCCATGATGACCAGGCGCGCGATCTTTTCCGGCATCCGTCGTGCCAGCTCCAGCGCCACGAAACCACCATAGGATAAACCCACCAGTTGTACCGTACCCGGTACGCGGGCGCGGATCAGCGCTTCCAGCGCGTCCGCTTGTGCCTGCAATGCAGGCGCAGTTGCAGCATGGCTGCGCCCAAACCAGAGCAAATCCGGAACCAGTACGTGGTGACGCTTGACGAGCGCGGCCATTACCCGCGCCCAACTGGTGGGACCGTCGCCACCAAAGCCGTGAATCAGCAATACGCTGTGGCCACGGCCACCTTCCAAATAAGCCAGCTCGCCATCCGGGAGAGACAGCCGGTGGCTGCGAAACCCCACCAGCCGCAGACTGCAACGCAACAGCCACTGCCCGGCAGCAGAGGGGAAACAACACAGCAGCAGCAAACTGGAAAGTACCAGCAGCAATATCGTCAGCATCAGGTTCATGGCCTTGATAATGTCATGCCCGCCCAACAAATCCAAGCCGGATATTGCAATGCAAAACGGCGACCACCGGTCGCCGTTGCTCAATGTCGGGCAAGCCCGGCCAGACGCGGGTCAGAACATCTCGTCATCACGCAGATAACGCCACTGTCCGGTGGGCAGATTACCCAGCTTGATGGTGCCGATGCGAATACGCTTGAGCCCTACCACCCGCAAGCCCACCAGCTCGCACATGCGGCGAATCTGGCGCTTCTTGCCTTCACGCAAGACAAAGCGCAGCTGGTCTTCGTTCTGCCAGGCAACTTCCGCCGGCTTCAGCGCCTCGCCATCCAGCGACAGGCCATGATTGAGCAAGGCAAGGCCACGTTCGCTCAGTTCACCGGTTACACGCACCAGGTATTCTTTTTCAACCGTCGAGTTTTCACCGATGATGCGCTTGGCCACCCGGCCATCCTGGGTCAGCACCAGCAGGCCCACCGAGTCGATGTCCAACCGACCGGCCGGAGCCAGCCCACGCAGGTGGCTCGGGATGAAGCGTTTCTTGCTGGGGTCTTCCGACCAGTGGTTTTCCGGCTTTACCAGCGTCACTGCTGGCAGATAGCCCTTTTCGGCCTGGCCAGAAACATAGCCAACGGGTTTGTTGAGCAAAATGGTCACGCGTGACGACTGGGCATCCTGTGCTTTTTTCAGCACTTCAATCGTGTTGTGTGGCAGCACTTTCTGGCCAAGCACGGCCACTTCGCCGTCTACCTTGACCCAGCCTTGTTCGATATAGCTATCCGCCTCGCGACGGGAGCAAATACCCAGTTCGGCCATCCGCTTGGAAAGGCGTACGGGTTCCATGTGAAGCATCCTGTAATAAAAAAAGCGGGTAGCACCGATGCCGCACTGCAAGCCGGATATACACCCGACAGCACGTCATCACCGGCACAGCCGCTGTTGATCTGCCGCTATTGTAGGGGATAGACCGCAGACTGACCATGATTACCACCATGCGCCAGGTGCTGACACGAGGCCACCACAGGGGGAAAACACTACCGGGAGCAAAAGACAGGCAAGAAAATGCCCGGTGAAACGGGGAGGAATCACCGGGCCGAGCTAAAGCCAATACTGAAGAGGAACAAAAGCCAGAGGTACTTCAACTACAAAGCAAAATTAAGGTTGGCAGGTACTGCAGGAGATCCAATAAGTACGGGCACTGCCAACAGACGTAACTTTAGTAGGAAGCTGTCTTTTTAACCATCCGTAGAAATCCGTAGTCAACACCGCATCAGTCGGCAGTTGATAGCGCCACGGCCACCTGCTGGTGGCTGCTGACAGCACGACGATTGAGCGAACCCAGCACAATGCCGGCAAAAATGGCCGCCAGACCGGCCACATGATACCAGTGCAACTCCTCCCCCAGCAGCATGATGGATTGCACCGCACCAAAAGCCGGCATCAGATAAAGAAAACCGGCAGCCTTGGCCGCCCCCACCTGGGCAATGGCGCGGTTATACATCAGAAAAGCCAGCACCGAAGGGAATATCCCCAGATACAACAAGGACACCCCGGCAGACAGGGACAGCAGGTGAAAACCGCCAGCCTGCCAGGTTTCCTGCACAAACGCCGGCAACAGCATGCACTCCCCCACCAGCAGCAGCACCATCATCATCACCCTTGCATCCAGCCCAGGCAGCAAGGTACGCAAGCCCAGGGTATATATCGCCCAGCACAAGCCGGCAGCCAGCACCAGCAAGTCGCCCCGGCTGAACTGCATCGCGCTCATGCCCAGCACATTACCCTTCAGCACAATCAACAGGGCACCGGCCATGGCCACCAGCATGCCGGCCCACTGCCGACGCGCCAGCTTTTGCCGGAAATACAGCGAGCCCAGCACCAACACCATCATTGGAGTGGCGCTATTGAGAATGACCGCGTTGGTGGCCGTAGTAGTCCGCACTGCGACATACACCAGCGTATTGGTTAAACCAATGCCAAACACCCCCAGCAGTAGCAATTTCTGCCATTGCTGCCGCAGCAGTGGCCAGGCGCGGCCAAGCCGTGGCAGACCGAAAGGCAGCAAGCAGAGCAAGGCAATGGCCCAACGCCCGAAAGCCAGGCCAAACGGGCCGATCTGGCCGTGGATGGCACGGGCGATGACAAAGTTGGTAGACCACAGCAGCATGGTCAGCACCAGCAGGATATAGGCAGAGCGAGGGGAAGAAGCGATACGCGTCATGATGATGAGCACAATGGAGAATGCGGTAGATTCTACCCAAGCGCTAAAACACATAAATTCAAACTTCTACAAAATTATATTAATTAATTTTTTTATTTTTAAAATATATGAAATAAAAAACCATAAATACAAAAAATAAAGCAACACTATAAAATTACAGCACCAACATAGCCAGGCAAAACCGATTATGCTGAACGAATTCAGTCAGCACCAGGAAGAAACCATGACATTTTTCCCGGAATACGAAGAGCACGACGGTCTGTCGCTGGCCAGCGGCCAGATCAGCCAGGCTGAGCTGCTACGCGCGGCGCGGGAAAGAATGGACGCCCGCAATCCGCCATTGAATGCAGTGACCCAGCGCCTGGACACCATGGCAGACCGCCAGCAGGTGCTCGCTGGCAGCAGCCCGCTGGCAGGCTTGCCCATCCTGCTCAAAGACCTGCTGGCCGATGTGGCCGGCACGCCCACCAGCAACGGCAGCCGCCTGTTTGCCGGGCATGTTCCGCAGCAGGATGCCGAACTGGTGCGCCGCTACCGGGCGGCCGGGCTGGTATTTGCCGGCAAGACGGCCACGCCGGAGTTCGGCCTCTATCCCTATACCGAATCCGCCCTCACCGGGGCCACACGCAACCCCTGGAATCTCGCCCTCAGCTGTGGCGGCTCCAGTGGTGGTTCGGCGGCTGCAGTGGCCGCCGGCATGGTACCCATTGCACATGGCGGCGATGGCGGTGGTTCCATCCGCATTCCGGCATCCAATTGCGGGCTGTTCGGCCTCAAGCCCAGTCGCGGGCGCTCGCCATGCGGCCCGAACCGCTCGGAAAGCTGGCAGGGTTTCACCAGCGAACACGTATTGACCCGCAGCGTACGCGATAGCGCAGCCATGCTCGACATCCTGTGCCAGGGCCACGACAGCAGTGATGCTTACCATTGCCCGCCACCAGCACAGCCGTTTCTGGCTGCTCTGACGCATCCGCCGGGCAAGCTGCGCATCGCGTTCACACGTCGCCCCTTCATGGGCGGGCAGTTGCATCCTGAGTGCGATGCCGCCCTCAGCCACAGCCTGCGCTTGCTGGAAAACCTGGGACACAGCGTGGAGGAAGCCCACCCGCCACTGGATGGTGCCGAAGAAATGTGCCGTGCCATGCTGGTGATGGTATGCGGTGAAATGGCCTGCCTGATGCGCAACAGCATGCGCCTGTGCGGGCGCAAGGCCAGCTTCCGGCTGGTGGAACCATCCAGTTGGACGCTGGCGCGCTACGGTGAAATGCTTTCCGCCGGTGAGTTTGCCTGGATGCGCGACTTCGCCTTGCGTCAGGGGCGCAGCATGCAGGCATTTCATCAACGCTACGACGTGCTGGTGACGCCGGTATTGAACCAGCTGCCGGCAGCCATTGGCAGCCTGGGAACCACCCGCCTTGAAGACGCGCTATCCACCTTGCTGCTGGGCCATCTGGGCTGGGACTGGACACTGAAACTGAGTCAACTGGTACCGGCGCACTCACGCAAGCTGATGGAATACATTGGCTGGACTATTCCCTTCAACATGAGTGGCCAGCCAGCCATGAGCGTGCCGCTGTACTGGACTGCCAGCAATATCCCGGTGGGTACCCAGTTTGTTGCGGGCACGGGGCAGGACAGCTTGCTGCTGCAACTGGCGGCGCAACTGGAAAATGCCCAGCCCTGGTTCCAGCGCCGCCCGTCTTCTGCTACGCGTTAGCGTACCGGATGCAACCAGTCAGCATGTGCCGCCAGCGCCGTGGCAATCTGCCGGCTCAAGTCATCCAGCAGCACCTGCTGTGCAGCTACCAGGCCAGCGCTGTCCAAGGTGCTGGCAGGGTGTTGCTGACTGAAATAGCCCTGTAGCAACACACCCCCTTGCCCCGGTCGCAGTACGCGCCATGCTGCGCTCAAGGTGGCCCCCTGCCCTTGCTGCAGGCGGAAGTCGCGCACATCCAACTGCAGAACCAGATCTGCTCGCGCCAGGCCCAGTTGCGGCGCGGCATACACGCTGGACAAGCCCAGTTGCGCAGCCAGATTGCCGGCTAAGGCCTGTGTCAGCAAACGGGGCAAGCTGGCTGTCCAATAATGCTGCTCCAGCAGCTGCGGGCGACCCTGCGCGTCGAGCAGCAGCAACTGGGGCCGATCACTGCCTGCAGGCAGGCTGACCTGTTCCACCAGCAATACCGCACCGGGCTGCAAGGCTTGCGCACCGGCCAGGCCAGCTTGCAGCTGATGGTAATGCACCGGTACCGAACTGCAGGCCGTCAATCCCGTCATCAGTAACATCGCAGCCAGGCGGCGGATCAGGGCGAATTGCTTGCTCATGGTTTGCTTTCCTGTTTGCCACGGATCAGCGCTTCCGGGTGACGATCCAGATAATCACTCAGCGCACGGAAGCTGCGCGCGGTTTCGGTTACTTCCTGCGCCGCCTTGCGCACATCCTGCTGCAAGGGTGAGTTCACCTGCAGTGTCTGATTGGCGTTATCCAGCGTCTGCTGCAATTGCTGCAGGGTTTGCAGCGTCTGCGGCACGACCTTGCCATCCAGGCTACTACCCAGCTGCCGAACCGTACCCAGCGTGGCGTGCAGTTCCTTGATGGTGGCATCCAGCTCCTGGCCTATGCTGTCAAACGGCACCTTGTCCAGCTTGCGGGCAATGCGCTGCAGCACGCCTTGCAGCTCTTCCAGATCACCCGGAATGGTGGGCAGCATATCCATGCCCTGACTACGGCCAAGACGCGCCGGTTTGGCATCGCGGAAGAAATCCAGCGCCACATACAACTGGCCGGTGAGCAAGCTGCCCGAACGCAGCTGCGCCCGCATGCCGTGCTCCACCATCTTGTCCAGTTTCAGTTGGTGCAGACGGGTTTCGTCCAGATTGCTGGACATGCTGATCAGTCGGCTGGGGAAGATGCGGATAGTCACCAGCATGTTGAAGTCCTTGCGCGGCGCATCGTATTCCATGCCGATGGCGGTGACTTCACCAATGATGATGCCTCGGAAATCCACCGGGGCCCCCACCGCAAGACCACGCACCGACTGCTGGAACTTCAGCTGCAGCGGCACCACTTCGTGGTCTGGCGACTGCATGGCCTGCTCGCGGGTATTGGACAGGGTGAACGCGCTACCAGCCGCAGCCTGCTTGCCGTCCTCGGGCGAAACCGGGGTTTCGAAGGCCACGCCGCCCAGCATGATGGCACTGAGCGACTGGGTATTCACTTTCAGGCCATTGGCCGATACCGACAGGTCGATACCGCTGGCATGCCAGAAGCGGCTGTCTGCCGTGACAAAACGGTCGTACGGCGCATTGACGAATACGGTGATGTCGACATTACGGCCATTACGGTCCAGCTGATAGGCCACCACCTGCCCCACCGGTACGCGGCGGAAATACACCGGTGCGCCAATATCCAGCGACCCCAGCTCCGAGGCTTTCAGCACAAACTGGCGGCCTGGCAGGTCGCCGGTAATGATGGGCGGGACATCCAGCCCGGTAAAGTGCTGGCTCATCTCACTGCTTTTACCGGCATCCATGCCGACATAGGCACCGGAAAGCAGCGTACCCAGGCCGGATACACTGCCACCGGCAATGCGCGGCCGTACGATCCAGAAGCGACTGTCGCGTGCCAGAAAGCGCTCGGCTTCCTTGCTCAGCTGGGCAGTGGCCTCGATATTCTTGCTGTCCGGGCTGATACGCACCGCCGTCACTTCGCCGATATCCACATCCTTGTATTTGATGCGGGTTTTGCCAGCCTCCAGCCCTTCGCCACTGCGGAAGGTAATGGTAATGGTGGGGCCGCGCGCCAGAATGGCCTGCACCGCCAGATAGCCGCCAATCAGCGCCGCCACCAGTGGAATCAGCCACACCAGCGAAGGCGACCAGCGGCCAGGCCGGGCAGGCCGGGCCACCGCCAGCGGCACGCCATCAGGGCTACGGGAATCATCAGCGCCGGTTGCGCTGTCATGCTCGTCAGTCGTTTGCGGCAGAGGCTTGTCGCTCATCATCATCCTCGAAGACATCCCAGATCAGTCTGGGATCAAAATGCATGGCGGAAAGCATGGTCAGCACCACCACGGCACCAAAGGCCACCGCCCCCGGGCCGGCCTTGATGGTAGCCAGTGATTGCAGCTGTACCAGCGCCACCAGCAAACCGACCACATAAATATCCAGCATGGACCACGGCCCCACCACTTCCAACAGGCGGTACAGCCGGGTGCGCTGCCGAGGTGCCCAGCGCGAACGCCAGTGCACGGTCAGCAGCAACAGCAACATGGACAGTATTTTCAGCAAGGGCACCAATACACTGGCAATGAACACCACCAGCGCCAGCGGCCAGGAACCATTGCGCCACAGATAGGCCACCCCGCTCATGATGGTATCGCGCTGGGTGCCGGACAGCATTTCCGTCAGCATGATGGGCATCAGGTTAGCCGGGATGTAGCACACCACGGCTGCCAGCAAAAAGGCCCAGGCGTATTGCAGGCTGTGCGGTTTGCGCCGGTGCAAGCCGGCACCGCAGCGCGGGCAGCAGGGTGCGCTGCCCGCCAGCGTGCTGCCGACACGACATAGCTGTCCGCAACCGTGGCAGGTCCACAGCCCTTGGCTGGCTGCACTGCTTACCTGGTAGCGCGGCATGCCTGATAGCGCTCCCAGAGCAAGCCCGGATCAAACCGGCTGGCATTACCTGCCAGCAAGATGATCAGGGCAAAAAACGACCACAGGCCGATGCCCGGATGAACCTCGGCCATATGGGCAAGTTTTACCAGCGACACCAGCACCCCCAATAGAAATACTTCCACCATTCCCCATGGATGCAGCACGCGTACCAGGCGCATCACGCGGGCAAAGCCGCGCGGTGCATGTCCCAGCGCCAGAGGAAGCAGCAGGTAGAGCAGGCAGAGCAGCTCCAGCCCCGGCGTCAGCACGCCGGTCAGCAATACCAGAAAGGCCACCGGCTCCATCTGCTGCTGCGATAGCTGCCAGGCCGTCCCCAGCAGGGTGGTGGCCGTCTTGACCCCATTGGCCTCCAGACCGACAACCGGAAACACATTAGCCAGCACAAACACCAGCAAGCCGGCCAGCACCAGGGCCAGCGAGGTGCTTGGACGATAAGCCGGCCCTGGCAGCAACTGGCAGCCACAGCGACAACACAATGCGCCCTGCTCCGTCTGCAGCGGGGCAGATTGCAGCAAATCGCATTCGTGACAGGCTAGCAGGCGTGTGCCGGTAGCCGGCGGGCGGGTTTGGTGACTCATGGCGCGCTATTGTACAGCCGGTGGCAGCAGGCTGACAGCTTGCCCGGCCTGCCACTGCTTGCGCCGAGGCGTAAAGTGCCACCAGGGTAGCGCCTGATCATGCTGCAAGTAATGGCAGACCGAAATGAAGACATCCAGCACACAGGGGTCCTGCCTGGTCCCGCTCAGGCTGCACAGCTGAAGGTAAAGCGCATGCGGATCAGCACCGGCCAGCGTCTGTGGCGTCTCGTGTCCGAGCAGGCGCAAGTCCGCCGCCATGGCCGGACCGACATTGGGAAGCTGCAGCAGACTATATGCCTGCGCGGCAGGAGGACAACGTTGCGGCTTCATCACAAGCTCCGGTTTTTGCTACAGGCTGACGGCAAGGGCGCTACCTGCAGTGCAATTGGCAAAGCTGAAATTCTTATCCTGACTCAAGGATAGGCAAGCCTGGCCTGCGACAAAATCCGGGCTTCACCACCCTCAAGCAGGAAGAACACCATGACTACGCTGTCCCCCCAGCTGCATACCAGCTATCTGTTCGATGCTCGCGGTATTGCCAAGCGCTTCCGCCATGCTGCTATTTTCGGCGCACTTGAATCGCTGCACGATGGCGAAGTGATGCGCTTTGTCAATGATCACGATCCGCTGCCCTTGCTGGAACAGGTCCGCCAGCGTTATGGCCATCAAATTACCTTCCGCTATGCCGAGCGCCAGCCGGAAATGATCGTGATCGAATTCCAGGTCAGCCTGGGCCAGCCCCAGGAAACCGCCCCGGCCAGCGGTGGCGGCTGCGGTGGTGGCGGCGGTTGCGGCTGCTCCGGTCAGTAAGCCCCGCCAGGCTGCGCAGTATTTCCCGCTGCAGCATGACAATGGCTGTTGCAGGGTCAGGTGATTTACCCGACCTGACTCTGTAACAGATTGTTATAAACCCAAGTTGGCAGCATGGAATAAAAACTTACTTAAAATCAGCATCTTGCCATTCATTCAGCGCAAGGCCATGCCATGGCCATTTCTTGCCAAACGCTTTTCAATACTTGCTAACAATTCACCACTTGTCCGATTTGCCCTGCCATTACTAGACTGCCGCCACTAACTTAGTGAAAGCAGCAAACCATGCAAATGAACAAGTGGATTTCGGTCATTGCCCTCAGCCTGGCAGCCACTGCCGCCCAGGCCGGTTCGACAACAGATGCGATTCTTGGTGGTGCAGTAGGTGGTGCAGCAGGTGCAGCAGTCGGTAATGCCGTGGGTGGCCGCAATGGCGCCATCATCGGCAGTGCGGTGGGAGGAGCCACCGGCGTGGCCATTACCACCAAGGATCAACGCCAGGACGGCCCGGCGCGTGATGAGGGACGCCGTTATCATCACCATCGTCATCACGACCATGGCCGTCACCGTGGCTGGGACAAGCACGACTGAGTCCTCAGCGGGCAACAAGACAAAAGACCACGCGATCCGGCGTGGTCTTTTTTCATTTAGCCATGCAGCCAGGGCTGCAACATGTCCCAGGCCAGTTTGCCAATCAGTACCGTGGTCAGCAGCAGGAACAACATCCGCACAAAGCCGGCACCCTTTTTCATCGCCACCCAGGAACCGGTCATCGCCCCCAGTACATTGAAGCCCGCCATGGGGATGGCGTACTGGAACAGCACATTGCCGGTAGGAATGAAAAACGCCAGCGCCGCCACATTGGTGGTGAGGTTAACCACCTTGGCCGCCGCCGATGCATGCAGGAAATCAAAGGCAAAAAAGCGGATGAACAGAAAAATCAGAAAGCTGCCGGTGCCCGGCCCAAACAAGCCATCATAAAACCCGATGGCCCCACCAATGGCCATCCCCACCACCATCTCGCGCCGCCCTATCGTCACCGGCTTGTGCAGCTTGCCAAAGTCCTTTTTCCACAAGGTGTACATGGCCATCAACACCAGCAATACCAGCACCAGCGGGCGAATCACCGACTTGGGAATAGCATTCACCGTGGCCGCACCAGCAAACGACATCACAAATGCGGTGATGGCCGCCGGAATCACCAGCTTCCACGGCAGGCGTACCCGCCGCAAATAAGAGCGGGTGGCCGACAGCGTGCCCACTGCCGAGGACATCTTGTTGGTGCCAAACAGCGTGGCTGCCGAGTACTGCGGCAAAAAATTGAACAGCGCCGGGGTCTGGATCAAGCCACCGCCACCAACGGCCGCATCAATCAAACCAGCCATAAAAGAGAAGAAACACAAGAATCCCAAGGTCAACAACATGACAGCCTCCTGATAATGCTTGCCATTGTAGGGCTTGCACCGGCCATGTTGTTGCAATACCGTATTGCAGATTCTGCAATCTGGTGAATATATGAAGCTGCTATGGGAACTGCAGGTATTTTGCGCCGTGGTGGAACGCAAAAGCTTTGTCTCGGCTGCACGTCAGCTGGGAACATCCCCCAGCACCGCCACCCGTGCGGTGCAAGCGCTGGAAGAAAGCCTGGGCAGCAGCCTGCTGGCGCGCTCGCAAAAACAGGTCAGCCTGACCATGGCCGGCGAAGCCTACTACGATACAGCGCGGCAGATGTTGCAATTACAGGAAGAAGTGGAAGACGACCTGGCCGCCCTGGGCAGCACACCACGCGGCTGGCTGCGTTTTTCTGCCCCAGAAGTAATGGCCAGCCATTTCCTGCCGCCCATTCTGCAGCAGCTGTCCAGCAGCAACCCGCAACTGCGGTTTGACATCCTGTACAGCGATACCGTTCTGGAGCCGATACGCGAAAAGCTGGACTTCAGCATCCGGGGGGCCTATCCCGCCTCCAGCGAACTGATTGGCTTCCCGCTCTGGCCTTATCAACGTCGGCTGTACGCCAGCCCGGCCTATGTCGCCAGCCGTGGCCTGCCGCTGCAGCCAGAAGAGCTGTCCGAGCACGCCATCCTGATTCATGCCGCGCCACGCATCCTGAAAGCCTGGAATTTCGTTTCGGACAGCCATCAGGTCAGCCTCAATCTGAATGCCAGCCATCGGGTGAGCTCCGGCAATGCCGTGCTGCAGGCCGCTTTGGCTGGCTGGGGCGTGGCACGCATGGGCGACTGGCTGGCCGAACCACTGGTGGCCAGCGGCCAGTTGCTACGCTTGTGCCCGGACTACCGCATCGTATCCAGCCGGGGGGAAGATGCGCAGATGCATGCGGTGTTTGCCAGTCGCCGCATCCCACGCAAGGCCAGACTGGTACTGGATGCCATCCGCAGCGCCGCCCATGCCGCCGGTTTTGCTAGCATCCATGTGCAATAAACCATGAAAAAGGGCCGGCAAAGCCGACCCTGTCGCGTGCAATCAGACTGGCTGCCGATTACATGGCTGCGCGATAGATGGCGCAGATTTCTTCATGCGTAGCCTGTACCGGATTGGTAAAGCCGCAAGCATCCTTCAGGGCATTGGTGGCCAGTACCGGGATATCCTCCTCTTTCACCCCCAATTGTGTCAGACCAGCCGGGATACCCACCTTGGCCGCCAACTGACGGATGGCTTCGATCGCATCGTCCGCACTGGCTTTCACGCCCAGCGCCACGCCAACATCAGCCAGACGTGCAGCCGCCACCTTGCTGTTGTACACCTGCACGTGCGGTAGCAATACCGCATTGCACACGCCGTGCGGCAGGTCGTAGAAGCCACCCAACTGGTGCGCCATGGCATGCACATAACCCAGCGAGGCATTGTTGAACGCCATGCCGGCCAGGAACTGGGCATAGGCCATTTGTTCGCGCGCTTCCATATCCTGGCCGTTTTCCACGGCACGCGGCAGGAAAGCCACGATCAGGCTCATGGCCTTAAGCGCGCAGGCATCGGTAATGGGTGTGGCGATGGTGGAAACATAGGCCTCGATAGCGTGGGTCAAGGCGTCCATGCCGGTGGCGGCAGTCAGCGACGGCGGCATGCCAGCCATGGTTTCCGGGTCGTTTACCGACAGAATCGGTGTGGTGTGCTTGTCCACAATAGCCATCTTGATGTGGCGCGATTCGTCGGTGATGATGCAGAAACGGGTCATTTCACTGGCGGTGCCAGCGGTGGTATTGATGGCCACCAGCGGCAATTGCGGCTTGGCCGACTTGTCTACACCTTCGTAATCCTGAATCTTGCCGCCATTCACCGCCACCAGCGCAATGCCCTTGGCACAGTCATGCGGCGAACCGCCGCCCAGCGAAATCACCACATCACATTGTTTTTCCTGCAGCAAGGCCAGACCGGCGTTTACATTGGCACTGGTCGGATTGGGGTGTACGCCATCGAATACCGCTGACTGGATACCCGCTGTGGTGAGCAAGCCACACACTTTTGCCGCCAGGCCAGTTTTGACCAGGCCGGCATCCGTCACGATCAGCGCACGCTTGAAGCCCTGGGCTTGCATGCTGTCAACGGCCTGCTGCAGACAGCCGGCACCCATCAGGTTGACGGAAGGAATGAAGAAAGCACTGGTAGCCATGATGATCTCCTTAGGGTGGGGTGGGTGCGGCCGGCTGCCTTGAAAAACAAGCCGGAAACAGCAGAGCCATTCAGCCCTGCCTGCCGCGCCAGTAAGGTTTGACTCCATCTTGGCACCGCAGTGGAATGGCATATTGCGTCAGATCAAATCCGGTTCTTTGTAGTTGCAGTACTACAAAGTCCAGTTGCCACAAGGCCTTGCCCGCCGACACAGCAGACAGCAGATGCGCACCCACGCACATGCGGCGATAATCGCGTTTTCACCTGTCCGAGCACGCCATGCACACCCTGCTTGCCCACGACTATCCGGCTACACCATGGAAAAACGGCGGCGGCACCACCCGCCAGATCCTGATCTCCCCGCCGGGTGCCACCCTGGATGATTTCGACTACCGCATCAGCATGGCCAGCGTGGCCAGCGACGGTCCGTTTTCCTATTTTGCCGGTGTAGATCGCCAGTTGCTGCTGCTGGATGGCAATGGCCTGTTGCTGGAACGTGGCGATGGCAGCCATAGCCAGCTGGATAAGCACAGCAGCGCGCTGGCCTTTGCCGGTGAAGAACCCATCAACAGTCGGCTGCAAGATGGCCCGGTGCTCGATTTCAATGTGATGACCCGCCGTGGCCGTTACCGGCAGCAGGTAGAAAGCTTCGAACTGCACGGCGTGCGCCGCGTGCAAAGCAGTGACGAAGTACTGCTGGTGATACTAGCCACAGGCAATGCACTGGCAGTCCGCCGGGAAGACGGCCGCAGCTGTAGCCTGGGTGCGCAAGATGCCTTGCTGCAGGAAATGGCGGTGGATCTGACCCTGTCCAGCGAAGAAACGGTGCGCATCATCGTCGTGCGGCTTAACCGGCAAAGCCCGGCATGAACTACCTGGCGCACCTGCATCTGGCACCCGACGATGCAGCCGCACGGGTGGGTAATCTGCTGGGTGACTTTCTCAAGCCATCCCATGCCGGACACCTGCCGCAGGCACTGCAACAAGGCATGGCCCTGCACCGGCAGATAGACAGCTATACCGACAGCCACCCGCTGGTGGCACGCAGCAAGCAGCGCATTGCGGCAGAACGACGACGCTATGCCGGCATTCTGGTGGATATTTTTTACGACCATTTTCTGGCGCAGCACTGGCCACGGTTTTCCAGCATGCCGTTGGCCGACTTCACCAGCCGCAGCTATGCCGAGCTGCAGGCCCATCGCCAGTGGCTGCCGCCGCGCCTGCTGGACATATTGCCGCGCATGCAGGCCGAGGACTGGTTGCTATCCTACGCAGAAGTGGACGGTATTGCCGCAGTGCTGCGCGGCTTTTCCCGCCACCGCATTCAGCGCGACAATCCCGTTGCCGATGGCATTGACGACCTGCTCCAGCACTACGCAGCGCTAGAACAGGATTTTCTGGATTTTTACCCGCAATTGCAGCAGGCACTGCCCATGCAGCACAGCTGAGCGACCCGGAATATTAGCGATGCAGCAGGTTGGCGTTGCTTTGGATCAGCTCGGAAAACAGCTGCTCCACCCCTTCCCACATGATCTGCACGCCCAGACACATCAGGATGAAGGCCGACAGGCGCAGGAACACCACCGAGCCAGTTTGCCCCAGATAACCCAACAACTTATCGGCATGGCGATAGCACATGTACACCAGCACAGCCAGCGACAGCACCGCTGCCAGACTGGCCATCGGCACCAGCATGTATTTCACCATCGGCTTGCCGGCAACCGACATCGACGCACCCAGGGTGATGGAAACCGAGATAGAACCTGGCCCCACCGTCAGCGGAAAGGTCAGCGGATAAAAGGCCCGCTGCTTGAGTTCGTCGCGATTTTCCTGGCGTACCGGCTCGCTGGAAGGCTGGGTACTTTCCGCCGGGTTGTCATTCAGCATGCGCCAGGCCGCCAGCGAAATCAGCAAGCCGCCAGACAGCTGCACCACCGGCAGCGACACACCAAAGAACTCCAACACAAAACTGCCCACATACATGCTGCCCAGCAGCAGCAAAAAGCAGTACATGGCAATACGCCGCGCGAGAAAGGCCCGTTGCTGCGTGGTATTGCGCGCGGTCATCGAAATGAAAATGGGCACCAATCCAGGAGGATTGATAATTGGCAGCAAGGCTGCCAGCACAAACAGATATTTGCTGAAAAAAAGTGACATCAGGGCCATATTATTGTTCTCCGGGCAGGCTTCGGCCTGCTTGGTGGGGGATAGTGCATCTCGTGATGCATCTTGTCATGCAGTGCATTGCGCGGCGATTGTAACGTGCGTATCACGCACCATACCGCGCAGCCGACAAAATATTTGTGCGCCAGACTAGCACATTCATGAAAAAGGCCCGGCAGAACCGGGCCTAGCTGGTGATGAGCGCAAAGACACTCAATCTGCAGCCTGCTCCGCCAGACGACCGGACGACTCGACCGACTCCAACTGGGCATGTGCCTCGGCCAGGGCAATCCGGTCCAGCGCAATCAGTTTACTGCCGTGCTTCCATTTGTAGCCCAGCCACAGCAGCAGGAACAGCGGAATACCGATATAGGTGGCGATGATGCCGTTCCAGTCAATCTTGGCACTGGTAAAAGCCGCATAGTTCTGCCCCAGCATGATCAGCATGCACAGCGCAAAGGCAAACAGCGGACCCAGCGGGAACCAGCGCGCCTTGTAGGGCAGATCGGCCAGATCATAGCCCTGCTTCACATAGGCACGACGGAAGCGGTAATGGCAGATGGCAATGCCCAGCCAGGCGATAAAGCCGGTCATGCCGGAGGAATTCAGCAGCCACAGGTAGACCGCGTTGCTCTCGAACAAGGAGGTGAGAAAGCACAGGCCAGCCACCAGCGTGGTGGCATACAGCGCATTGCGCGGCACGCCGCTGGCAGACAGTTTGCCAAACCAGGCCGGTGCCATCTTGTTCTGCGCCATTACATACAGCATGCGGGTGGAGGCATACATGCCGGAATTACCCGCTGACAGAATGGCCGACAGGATCACTGCATTCATCAAGCTGGCCGACAAGGCAAGGCCGGCACGGCTGAACACCAGGGTGAAGGGGCTGGCGCCCACGTCCTGCACATCGTTCTTCAGCAACATCGGGTCGTTATACGGCAGGATGAAACCGATGATCAGGATGGACAGCATGTAGAACATCAGGATGCGCCAGAAAATCTGCTTCACCGCACGCGGAATGGTTTTGGAAGGATGGCTGGATTCGCCCGCCGCCACGCCGATCAGCTCGGTGCCCTGGAAAGAAAAACCAACAATCATCGACACGCTGACAAAAGCCGCCATGCCACCGACAAAGGGGCCATCACCATGCATGAATACATTCAGGCCAGGCGAATAGCGGCTGCTGTCCGGATTGGTCATGATGCCCCAGATCATCATGAAACCCACGATGATAAAGGCAATGATGGTGACCACCTTGAGCATGGAACACCAGAATTCCGCCTCGCCAAAACCCTTTACCGAGAAATAGTTGAGGGCAAAGATAATGGCCAGAAATACGGCACTCCACACCACGCCAGGCACGTTTGGCAACCAATAATGCATCACGATGGAGGCTGCGGCCAATTCCACGGCAATGGTGACTGCCCAGTTATACCAATAGTTCCAGCCCTGGGCGAAGCCGAAGGAATGGTCAACAAAGCGCGAGCCATACACCTGAAATGAACCGGACACCGGCATGAAAGCCGCCATCTCGCCCAGGCTGGTCATCAGGAAATACACCATCAGCCCGATCAGGGCATATGACAGCAAAGCTCCGCCAGGGCCGGAAGTGGCTACCGTGGCCCCCGAAGCCAGAAACAGCCCGGTGCCGATGGAGCCGCCAATGGCGATCATGGACAGATGGCGCGCCTGCAGGCTGCGCCGAAGTCCTTCGCCTTCTCTATTGTTTTCCATAAGTCTGTCCTACTGCAGAGTTTACAACTGATAGCGTTTTGCTCCGCATGCAATATCAGCAAAACGTGATGATCAAAACACTACAGGATGTCAGCAAGAGAAAGATTTATCCAGTGCATTTTTGTATTGAATTGTAAGAATGTGAATTATGAATTTTCCTTTTGTGACATACATCAAGTATTCAGCACGCATCAGCACCGCCACTTAACCCATCGTCCTGCCCGGCGTTGCCAGCAACAGCCACCCGCTGGAGAGTTGGAAAACACACGCACAGCAAGCACCCGGCAGTGCACCAGACTGCGCTGCATGCAACAACATGCGGCTGCGCTAAGCCGTGGATGCATAAGTGTTTTTGCCGCCAGCAGGCCAAAGCCGACCGCAATGGATGAAGCCACTGTTCATTTGTACTGACAAATCAGCCATTTAGCCGTATAATGCGCGCTGCCTCCTTCCGGACCGTTCCCCAACCGGGGTTTCAATCCGTCTGCCTTGCCTTGGTAACGGCACATTTTTGCCATGTGCTGCCAGTCTTACCTGCTTGGTTATCGATAGAAGCAATCTGTTATCACAGATCGTGCGGCGCTCCGTGAGGGACTGCCGCATGGGCTATTGGCCCACCCGTTACACTGAAAGGAATCGTTAATGTCCAAAGAAGACATGATCGAACTGCAAGGCGTCGTTATTGAAATGCTGCCGGAATCGCGCTTTCGCGTGCGCCTGGACAACAATGTTGAAATCCTGGCCTATGGCTCGGGCAAAATGAAGATGCACCGCATCCGCGTACTGGTCGGTGACCGTGTGACCGTGGAGATGTCTCCGTACGACCTGACCAAGGGTCGCATCAATTTCCGCCATCCGACTGCTCCGGTCGGCGGCGCGGCACCGCATCACTTCAAGCGCCGCTAAGCAGCCACGCCTGTCTCGCGGCCACTCAGCCCACCTGTGGGTCGCGCAGCCTTCTTCTGCTCTATTGCCGGTAATCAGCCCGGCACGCATGCAGAATATGCTCCGTTATTGCCTTAAAGCTGGCCAGCCAAGTGCTGGCATCGGCAAGGTTGGCGGCTGCATTTCAATCGCGCTCTGCCACTTCTTTTCATCAAATACACACATAGCAGCCATGTCACCACCGGTTTCACTTACAAAATCGGCATTTTTCCGTTTTTTAACTGGAAAGATTGCATGACACCTGCTTAGATTGAGGAATACCCACTCCTCTTTCAGCGCGTCAGCCATGACCAGCAAACCACCCAGACAGATCCTGCTTGCCGAAGACAGCAGCAGTCAGCGCAAGCTGCTGAAAGCACTGTGCCAGCAGATTCCGAATGCCGTGGTGCATGAGGCAGCTGATGGCAGCTGGGCCTTCCAGCTCAGCCGCCAGATTCCAAAGCTGGATCTGGTGATCACCGACCTCAACATGCCGGGCATGGATGGTATCGAGCTGGTGGAACACCTGTCACGCCAGCCGCACATCCCATCGCTGATGCTCATCAGCGGCCACTCCCCGGAATTACTGGCCAACAGTGTGCGCGCCGCTCAGGAGCTGGGTTTTACCGGCATCGGCCATCTGGCCAAACCGATTGATGACGACTTGTTCCTCACCGAGATCACCCGCCTGCTGGATGTGCCGCAGGACATCATCGACAAAAAGAGCAGCCTGCCGCTGATCGACATCATTACCGGCCTGGCGCACAACCAGTTCTGCGCCTTTTATCAGCCGATTTATGATTTGCGTGCCGGCAAGGCCGTGCAGATTGAAGCCCTGGCGCGCTGGCGTCACCCCACCATGGGCATTCTGGGGCCCAACCAGTTCATCGGCATGCTGGAGCATGAAGGCTTCATTTCCCTGCTGACCAACCGCATCGTGCAAACCAGTCTGGATTTGCTGACTCGCGGGCCGGACACGCAGGACCTGCGTCTGTCCATCAACCTGTCGCGCCGCCTGCTGGATGACCGGGAATTTCTGGACTGGCTGGTGGATCAGGTTACCTCACGCGGGCTGGCTTTCGACCGCATCGTGCTGGAAATCACCGAAACCATGGCCTTTACCAATTTCGGCCATACCCTGGCCACGCTGCTGCGGCTACGCATGCGTGGTTTCGAATTGTCACTGGATGACTTTGGCACCGGCCACACCACGCTGGAACACATCAAGAACCTGCCACTGACCGAGCTGAAGTTCGACCGCATCCTGATCAAAGACATCCACCGCGATGCCCGCAGCCAGAGCATCATCGCTGGCATGGCCAATATCGCACGCGAACTGGGGCTACGCATGGTGGCTGAAGGCATAGACGATACCCAGGATCTGGATTATCTGTGTGCGCTCCACCCGGACATCGCACTGCAAGGCTTCCTGTTATGCAAGCCGGTGCCGGCGGAGGAACTGGGCAAGCACCTGTTTCCCAACTGCCAGGCCAGCCGCCGCGCCTGAAACTGCTCAGCCGCGTTCAGTCATCCACCCGGCCCCGCAAAGCCTTGATGCCGCTGCGCCGAGATTTTCCCTCCAGCCGGCGCTGACGCGAACCATAGGTGGGACGGGTGGCATGGCGTGTCTTCGGCTGCAGGGACACACCATCCACCATCGCCTGCAGCCGGGCCAGCGCATCATCGCGATTCAGCTCCTGTGTGCGGTGTTGTTGCGCCTTGATAATGATCACCCCGTCCTTGCTCAGCCGGGCATCCGCCAGCGTCAGCAAACGCTGCTTGATATGCTCGGGCAGGCCAGATGCCTTGACATCAAAGCGCAGATGGATAGCCGAGGAAACCTTGTTGACGTTCTGCCCCCCGGCGCCCTGCGCCCGGATGGCTGTCAGCTCGACTTGTTGCGGATCAACCGGATAACGGCTCACTGCCATCCTTCCCCGCCGCCAGGGCTTGCAAGACCTGGGCCGTACTACGCACCCGCCCAAGGCGCGGAAAGATATGCTTGACGGAAAACTGGTGGCATTCCAGCAACTGGCAGCTCATGGCGTCTTCAGCCAGCATCACGGCATAACCACGCTCCCAGGCTGCACGCGCGGTGGAATCCACGCCGATATGGGTGGAGATGCCCGCCAGCACGATGGTGCGGATGCCACGCCGACGCAGCTGCAAATCCAGCTCGGTACCGTAAAACGCATTCCACTGCCGTTTGATGATCTGGATGTCACTGGCAGCAACGTCCAGCTCGGCCGGTTGTTGCAGCCAGTTATCCGGCACTGGCGTGGCGGGCGGCACCAGATCGGTCGGCAGCTGCAATGCGTCGCCACCATCCGCCGACCAGCCAACCCGCACCAGCACCACCGGCGCACCGGCAGCGCGAAAGGCCTTGGCCAGCGCGGCGGAATGCTCCAGCACCTGCTCTGCGTCATAAGGCTGCTTGGCAAAACCCAGGATGCCCTGCTGCAAGTCAATCAGGATCAGGGCAGTGGTGGCGGGGTCCAGACGTTCCGGCATGGCATTCCTCAAGAGTGATTTTACAGACCAGACAATACTACCGGCCCCTGCGCCTAACAAGAAAAATGGCCCTTAATGGCCAAGAAAAAATGGCGAAGCGCCGCAGCACTTCGCCATTTATTGATCCGTCCAGCCAGACGGGCAATCAAGCCATTCAGTCCGGCAACGCTACCTTGCCATCCTTGCTGAACTGGTAGTCCTTGAACACGTGCTCGGCGCTGAGGATCTGGTAGCTGCCATCCTCGTTGCGACGGGTGGTGTCCTTCAGGCGGTAGGTGTACTGACCGCAAGTCCAGCAATCGAAATTGCGCATGTGGGTGCACAGACAGGTCTTGTCCATCACCTTGATGCGGCGCTCGCCCGGATGGGCCGCCACTTCGCGGTTGTAAGCCTGGATATAGGAACAGCTGCCATTGGCATCCAGCAGATAGCCGTAGGCCTCGCAATTGGGGCGAATGCCATCGCCGATGGCCGGGCAGGACTTGATCATGCGCATCGGGTAACCGGTCGGCGACAACTGGTTGACTTCGATATCGTCCTCGGTGGCCTTGAAGTATTCCTGCTGCACTTTTTCCGGCAGGCCGCATTCGTGGGTCACGGTGAAGCGGGTGGCCACTTGCACGGCACCGGCACCGTTTTCCAGGAAGCCGACTGCGTCGCTACCGGTGAAGATGCCACCGGCCGGAATCAGCGGGATATCCAGCTGCTCGGCCTGCATCCAGGCGCGGATTTCCGCCACGATGGTGGCCAGATCGTACTGCGCCCAGTCCATGCCGAAACCCAGATGGCCGCCAGCCAGCGGGCCTTCCACCACCACGTAGTCCGGCAGACGGCCGGTACGGGAGGATTTTTTCAAAAACAGCTGCAGCGCGCGCAAGGACGAAACAATGATGCCCAGCTTCACGTCGCGGAAACGCGGGTGATCTTCAATCAGCGAGAAAGAACCCAGATGCAGACCGGCTGCCAGGGTAATGCCGTCGATACCGGCATCCATGGCGGTTTGCATGCGAACGCGCAAGGTTTCCTTGGGCGCGTTCATGGTGAGCTTTTCCATGCAATTGATGAAAATCAGCCCATCGCCCTTTTTAGCATCCATGGCGGAGCCAACATGCAGCTTGGTGGCTTCAGCCAGAATGCCCAGATCGAACTTCACCACCGACTTGTCGGCGTTTTCGACGTTGAATTTGTACTGCTTGAGCTTGTCCTTGACGAACTTGGTGTTGAAGCGACGGTCCGTCACCGTGGGCACCATGGCATCGGAAATATGGCCGATGCCACCCAGACGGGCAGCCTCCAGCGACAGGGCGACGGTGGAGATGTCCACCCCCATGCCGCCCACCATGATCGGTACCAGTTCTTGCTTGCCCAGACGCAGGCGAAAATCGTCAACACACTTCATTTTGATGCACCTCAGTTTGGCTGGGCGGGATTATCCCCCATCCCTCGCCACAAAATCCACTTTTCTAGAGTTTTTGCTCACACCACAGGTAAGTGATGCGCAAGGGCCACTATCCAGAACCGCCATCCCCAGCATAACCCTGCATTATTACGCACAATACATGCGTTCAGCTTTCCTGCAGCGGCAACTGGTAGCGACTGTCCTTCAGGGTTTTCATCACGATATGCGAGCAGATATCGCGCATGCCCGGCACCTTGTTGAGCTTGTCCACGATAAAGTCGGAAAACGCCGCCAGATTACGGCAGCGCAGTTGCAGGATGTAATTGCACGGCCCGGTGACCACATATGCCGCTATCACCTCCTCGAACGCTTCGATCTGCTGCAAAAACTCGCCATGCCAATCTTCCCGGCTGCGATCCAGCGTCACCTGCACAATCGCCTCCAGCTCAAAGCCCAGCGCCAGGGCATCCAGCTCGGCACGATAGCCCCGAATCAAGCCGCCCTCCTCCAGCGCACGCACCCGGCGTAGACATGCCGACGGCGACAAAGCCACCTTGTCAGCCAGGTCCTGATTGCTTAACCGGCCATCACCCTGCAAGGCGCGCAAGATGCGCATATCGATTGCATCCAATTGCATTTGCACGTTTCTTTCGTTTTGAATTCACTAATTCGAATAATCTGCAAAACAGCGGCAAACAGCAAGCATAACTTGCAATTTTACACAGCAATCACAGTGCTACCATGATGTTCACCACCTACCAAGGAGAGAGCACCATGCTGACGCGTGAACACTGCCTGGCAGCCGATGCCAGCGACAAACTGGCCAGTCTGCGCCAGCAATTTTGCCTACCGCAACATGTCATTTATCTGGATGGCAACTCGCTGGGCGTGCTGCCCCAGGCTGCCGAAGCACGCAGCCTGCAAGTGCTGCGCGAGGAATGGGGTGAAGGGCTGATCCGCAGCTGGAATACTGCCGGCTGGTTCGAGCTGCCGCGCCGGCTGGGCAACAAGCTGGCCGGGCTGATTGGCGCCAGCACTGATGAAGTGGTGATTACCGATACCACCTCGCTCAACATCTTCAAGGCACTGGCTGCCGCCATCCGCATCCAGCAAAGTGCTGCACCACAGCGCAAGGTAATCGTGTCCGAGCGCGACAACTTCCCTACCGACCTGTACATGATCCAGGGCATGATCGATCTGCTGCAGCAAGGCTATGAAATGCGGCTGATCGACGACAGCCTGCCGCTGGGGCAGGCGCTGGGCGACGACGTGGCCGTATTGCTGCTGTCGCACGTCAATTACCGCACCGGAGCCATGTTCGACATGGCCGCCGTCACCGCGCAGGCGCATCAGCACGGCGCGCTCACCATCTGGGACCTGGCCCACGCCGCCGGTGCCGTGCCGGTGGATCTCAATGGCAGCGAGGCCGATTTTGCCGTGGGGTGTACTTATAAATACCTGAATGGCAGCCCAGGCGCTCCGGCTTTTATCTGGGTGGCAGCACGGCATCAGGACTGTTTCTGGCAACCGCTATCCGGCTGGTGGGGCCACTCGCGCCCGTTTGATATGGCGGTGGACTACCAGCCTGCCCAGGGCATACGGCGCTTTTTGTGCGGTACCCAGCCCATTCTGTCGATGTCACTGGTGGAGTGCGGGCTGGATGCCACGCTGCAAACCAGCATGACGGCACTGCGCGAAAAATCGCTGGCGTTGACCGACCTGTTCATCCAGCTGGTGGAACAGCGCTGCGGCCATCACCCGTTGACGCTGATCACCCCGCGCGAGCATGCCCGACGCGGCAGCCATGTCAGCTACCGTCATCCAGAGGGCTATGCGGTGATGCAGGCCCTGATCGAACGCGGCGTGATCGGCGACTACCGCGAACCGGAAGTACTACGCTTTGGCATCACCCCGCTCTATCTGAGCCATGCCGACATCTGGGATGCCGTGGAAACCTTGCGTGACATTCTGGACAACGCCAGCAGGGACCAGCCGCAGTTCCAGCAGCGCCATGCGGTGACCTGATTCCCTGCCCGCACCTACAAAAAAAAGCCATCCCTTGGGATGGCTTTTTGACTTGAACAGCAGAAAACCGCTCAGCCACGCAGGCGGCGCAGCACTTCGTCCTTGCCGATCAGCGCCAGCACGGCATCCACCGACGGGGTCTGGGTGGTGCCACACACCAGCACGCGCAGCGGCATGCCCAGTTGGCCCATCTTGATGCCTTCTTCGGCGCAGAAGGGTTTGAACAGTTCATGGATGCTCTCTGCAGTCCAGCTGTCCAGCGCTGCCAGTTTGTCGGCAAAACGGCCCATGCGTGCCACGGCATCGCCAGCCAGGTGCTTTTCCACGTCGGCAGCAGCGGCTTCGCGCTTCTTGTAGAAGTAATCCACTTCCACGGCCAGCGCGTTCAGGTCCTGGATGCGCTCTTTCACCAGTGCAATCACGTCCTCGATAGCCGGGCCGGTGCTGGTATCCACACCAGCGGTAGCCAGGCGCGGGGCAATCAGTGCAGCCAGACGGCTGTTATCAGCCGCCTTGATGTGCTGGGCGTTCAGCCACAGGAACTTTTCCTGATTGAAACGGCTGGCCGAGGCGCTGACCGCTTCCAGGCTGAACCACTCGACAAATTGCTCCATGGTGAAGAATTCGTCATCGCCATGGCCCCAGCCCAGACGGGCCAGGTAGTTGAGCAGCGCTTCGGGCAGGATGCCCTTGTCAGCGTAGTCCACCACGCTGACGGCGTCGCGGCGCTTGGACATCTTCTGGCCGTCCTCGTTGAGGATCATCGGCAGATGGCCATACACCGGCAGCGGCGCATTCAGCGCCTGCAGGATGTTGATCTGGCGCGGGGTATTGTTGACGTGGTCGTCACCACGGATCACGTGGGTGATCTGCATGTCCCAGTCGTCCACTACCACGCAGAAGTTATAGGTCGGGCTGCCATCCGGGCGGGCGATGATCAGGTCGTCCAGCTCGGTATTGGAGAATTCAATCCGCCCCTTCACCGCGTCATCCCAAGCCACGGTACCGTCCAGCGGGGTGCGGAAGCGGATTACCGGCTGCACATCAGCCGGAATGGCTGGCAGGGTTTTGCCCTGTTCCGGACGCCAGCGGCGGTCGTAACGCGGTTTTTCACCCTTGGCTTCCTGCTCGGCGCGCATGGCTTCCAGCTCTTCCTTGCTGCAGTAGCAGCGATAGGCATGGCCGGATTCCAGCAGTTGCTGGATGACTTCCTTGTAGCGGTCGAAACGCTGGGTCTGGTAGAACGGACCTTCGTCATAATCCAGGCCTACCCAGTGCATGCCGTCCATGATGGCCTTGACCGACTCCGGCGTGGAGCGTTCAAGGTCGGTGTCCTCGATGCGCAACACGAAAACGCCGTTGTTCTTGCGGGCATAAGCCCAGGAAAAGAGTGCGGTACGCACGCCACCAATGTGCAGATAGCCGGTGGGGCTGGGGGCAAAGCGGGTACGGATCATGATGGAATGAGGTCCAGCCGGATGAAGAAAGGCGCTATTGTACGCCGCCAACAAAACAGCCCGCAAATGCGGGCTGAGATTATTGGCCAAGCCCTCGCGCTTAGCAGATAAGGGAGGGGCTGGGGAACAGATCAGATCAGCGCGCCGACCACCGGCAACAGATGAGCAGGCAGCATCTGCGCCATCAGCCAGAACGCCGTACCGGCCAGCATGGCGGCCATGCCGCAGTTGAAGGCACGCAAGCGCCGTGGCGAAGCCAGCCAGCGGCGGATGGCCACGCCACTGCCCGCCCACAGCGCAATGCAGGGCAGGCCAACGGCAAAGGTGATGCCAGCAAACAGCGCACCGGCCAGCAGCGGGTCCATGTGACGCGGTAGAAACACCACCGCAATATTGAAGCCCATCAGCCACACCTTGGGGTTGAGCCAGTTGAACAGCAGGCCGCCAGCAAAACCCATGGGCTGGCCCTGATCATCCTGTTCGCCAGCCGCGCCAGCACGCGCCATGCCCCAGGACAGCCACAACAGGTAACTGCAACCCGCCAGTGCCAGGTATAGCTGCACGCTGCTGATCAACCCTGCCACCTGCCCCAGAAACACCGTCATCAGGCCGATTTGCACAGCCAGTCCCAGCGCCATGCCCAGCAAGGCCGGCAGGGTGCGGCTGAAACCGTAATTGACGCCGGACGAGGCCAGCACCAGGTTGTTGGGGCCGGGGGTAATGGACATCACCAACAGATAGGTGACCAGGGCAACAAGATTCATGACAACTCCAGAGCAGTGCTGGCGGTGGACAGGCTTGCCGTTATCCGGCTTGTGGCCCGACAGGCAAACCCTGCCACCGCACCATGTTTTTGATGCTGTCATGGTACGTAAAGTGACTGGACAATAACAGATTCAGAAAAATACAATTGAGACCATAACAGTTATGCAATCTCCAAACTGTTACGGTCCACTTTGCCGAAAACTGTGCCGGACAGCCATCCGCAGCCCAAGGAATGCACCATGAATCAGGAGCCGCTCTACCAGCAGCTGGTAAACGAATGGATCACATTGATCCAGAACGGCGTGATGCAGGCTGGCGAGCGCCTGCCTTCGGTGCGCAAGGCTTGCGACATCCATAAGGTCAGCCCATCCACCATTCTGCTGGCCTACCGCACGCTGGAAGACCGTGGCTTTATCGAGGCACGGCCGCAGTCCGGCTTTTATGTCAAAGCTGCCGCCAGCCTGCCGCTGCCACGCATGCGCCGCCAGAGCGAGGCCGCGCCCACCGGCGAGGTGGTGGACCATATCGAGGCGGTGATGCGGGTACAAACCTCGGCTGATTTCATCGACCTGTCGCTGGCCAGCCCGCGCGGCAGCGATTTCTACCCCACCACCCGCTTCAAGCACATCATGGGGCGGCTCTTGCGCCAGCAACCGGAACTGACCACCGATTACCCCTTCCCGCCCGGCTCGGCCCGTTTGCGCCGCCAGATTGCCCAGCGTGCAGTCAGCTGGGGCTGCGTGCTGGCACCGGACGACATCGTCATCACCAATGGCTGCTCCGAAGCGCTGCAGCTGGCTCTGCGCGCCGTGTGCAAGCCGGGTGATACGGTGGGGCTGGAATCACCCACCTATTTCTACCTGCTACCGCTGCTGAAAAGCCTGGGCCTATCCGTCATCGAGATTCCCACCCACCCCAATAGCGGGCTGTCGCTGGATGCGCTGGAATTACTGCTGTCGGAAAAACGGCTGCAAGCCATCGTGGCCATGCCCACCGTGCACAATCCGCTGGGCAGCACCATGCCGCCGGAAGCCAAGCGCCGGCTGGCGCAACTGGTCAACGACTACCGCATTCCGCTGATCGAGGACGCCCCGCACGCCGATCTACACTACGGCAGCCAGACGCCGGATGCGGTCAAGGCCTTCGACCGCGATGGCTGGGTGCTGCTGTGCTCCAGCTACAGCAAAACGCTGGCACCGGGCTTTCGCATTGGCTGGATTGCCGCCGGGCGCTTTGCCCGCGAGGTGTTGCAACTGAAATGCGCCAGTTCGCTAGGCCAGCCACGGCTGCTGGAAGAAACCCTGGCCGAATACCTGGAAAGCGGCGGTTACGACCACCACTTGCGGCTGATCCGCCGCCATTTCATGAGCCAGATGGAAAGGCTGCGCGGCACGGTGGCCAGCCGCTTTCCCCAAGGCACCCGCGCCACCCTGCCCTCCGGCGGCTGCCTGCTGTGGGTGGAACTGCCCGCCGGGGTGGACACGCTGGAGCTGTTCCACGCCGCGCTGGCCGAACGCATTACCGTGGTACCCGGGGTGATGTATTCGGCACGGGGGCGCTACCGCAACTGCCTGCGGCTGTCCTGCTGCTACCCCTGGAACGAAGCCTACGAGCGGGCGCTGATACGGGTGGGTGAACTGGCCTCCGGCATGGGGACCAGCTTGGGAGAAAACGGCCTGGTGACACTGGGAGACTGAACCCTCAGCAAGTCTGATCCTGATCAGAGCGTGTTGCCCGCAGCATGACTAAGCTGCCCGGCCCAGTGTCAGACAATTGTCGCTGCGGGATGAATCGACTATGCTCGGAACACCCCGGACGCCTTGGCAGCCTGGCCGACACCCCCAAACACCCCATAGCAGCGAGTGATGCCCCATGTGCCAGCTATTAGGCATGAATTGCAATACCCCCACCGACATTCTGTTTTCCTTTGAAGGCTTCCACCGCCGTGGCGGCCTCACCGACCACCATGCCGATGGCTGGGGCATTGCCTTCTTTGAGGGCAAAGGCTGCCGTATCTTTCTGGATGACAAACCGTCGGTGGAATCCGCCGTTGCCCATCTGGTACGCAATTACCCGATCAAGTCGCAAAACGTCATCGCCCATATCCGCAAGGCCACCCAGGGCGAAGTGAATCTGGCCAACACCCATCCCTTTATGCGCGAGATGTGGGGCCAGTACTGGATTTTCGCCCACAACGGCGATCTGAAAACCTTCCAACCCGCTACCGGCTGCCACTTCAACCCGGTGGGCAGCACCGACTCGGAACGCGCCTTCTGCTACCTGCTGGAGCAGTTGCGCAGCAAGTGGTGCAGCGCCCCGCAACTGGATGAGCTGTTTGCCGAAATCGACCGCTTGGCCGGTGAAATCCGTCAGCATGGCGTATTCAACTTCATGCTGAGCAATGGCGAAGTGCTGTTTGCCCACTGCGCTACCAATCTGCACTACATCATCCGCCAGGCCCCGTTCAACAAGGCCCACCTGGTGGACGACGATGTCACGGTGGATTTTTCCACCGTCACCACGCCGTACGACCGGGTAGCCGTGGTGGCCACCCAGCCGCTAACCGACAACGAAAACTGGATTCAACTACAACCGGGCCAGTTGCTGCTGTTCCGTGACGGAGCCCCACTGCAGGCTAGCGCCGCTTGATGTCCTGGCCGCCGGTTACCAAACAGCCGCCTCCTCCGGGAAGCGGCTTTTTCATTTTCTGCCCGGCACTTCCGCGTTATGCTGCAACAAAGACCGCTTTTATAAGATGGATAACAACAGCGCCACCGGAGACACCATGAGCCGTTTTGACTTCAGCCATCCGCCCTTCGATACCCTGACACCCGGCGAGCAGCAAACGCTGGAAAAACACGCCGATATCCAGTTTTTTGCCGACGAAGAATGCCTGCTTGGCCCCAGCGAACGGGTAGAGGCACTGTATGTAGTGCTCAAGGGCAGTGTGCGCGAAATGGCAGGCGATGAAGTCATCACCCTCTACCGGGAACGCGACACCTTTGACGCCCGTGCCATGGTGGCCGGTCAGACGCCACACCGCTTTGTGGTGCACGAAGAAGCCCTGCTCTACACCCTGCCGCGTGAGGTGGTGCTGGCACTGACCGAACAGAACCCGCGCTTTGGTGCCTATTTTTATGCCAGCGTATCGGAAAAGTTCGGCAGCATGGCGCAGCGGGCCGGCAACCGCGAGCTGCAAACCCTGCTCACCGCCACCGTGCGCGATGTCGGCAGCCGCACACCGGTATTTGTCGACGGCAGCACCAGCGTGCGCGACGCCGCACGGGTGATGAAGGACAACAAGGTCAAATCGGTGCTGGTACGCCATGAGGGCAAGCTGGGCATTTTCACCACCACCGATTTTCGCGACATTGTGCTGAACGAAGTCCCCGGCAGCACGGCACTTTCCAGCTTGTGCCGCTTTGAACTGCTCACTGTGGATGTGGGCGACTTCCTGTTCAACGCCCTGCTGATCATGACCCGGCGCAATATCCGCCGCCTGGTGGTCACCGATAACGGCGAAGCCATCGGCATCCTGTCACAGGTGGACATCCTGTCCTACTTCTCCAACCACTCCCACCTGATTGCCCAGCGGCTGGAGCGGGCCGACACGCTGGATGAACTGGCGGAAATCGCCGGGCAGATTACCCGCCTGGTACAAATCCTGTTCAGCCACGGCGTCAAGGCCCCGCAACTGGGCCGCCTGGTGCAAACGCTTAACGCCCGCCTGTTCTCCCGCACCTGGCAACTGCTGGCACCGGCAGAATTACAGGAAAACAGCTGCCTGCTGGTGATGGGGTCGGAAGGCCGGGGCGAACAAATCCTCAAGACTGACCAAGACAACGCCCTGATTCTGCGCAACGGCTTCAACCACCCCGAATTGCCAGTCATTTGCGAAGCGTTTTCCGCCGCACTGGCACGCTTTGGCTACCCACCCTGCCAGGGCCAGATCATGGTCAACAACGCCGCCTGGCGGTTAACCGAAAACCAGCTGCAACAGCAAATTCACCAATGGGTATACCAGCCCGACGGCACCGCACTGATGAACCTGGCCATCTATGTGGATGCAGAAGCCGTGGCCGGTGATGCCAGCCTGCTGCAACGCAGCCATGGCTATTTGCTGCAACAACTGCGCGATGACGCCAGTTTCTTCTCGCGCTTTGCCCGCGCCATCGAACAGTTTGATACCCCACTGGGGCTGTTTTCCCACCTGCTGACCAAAGAGCGCAATGGCAAGGCCATGCTGGACCTGAAAAAAGGCGGCATCTTCCCGCTGGTACACGGCGTGCGTTCGCTGGCACTGGAGCATGGCATGGCCCAGTGCAACACCTTCGACCGCCTCAACGCACTGGCCGAAGCCGGGCATCTGGACAAAGAACTGGCCAATGAAATTGCCGAATCGCTGTCCTTCCTGCTCACCCTCAAGCTGAGCCAGGGCTTGCAGCAGATTTCGCTGGGCAAGCTGCCAGGCAACCAGATCGAACCGGACCAGTTGTCCACGCTGGAACGCGACTTGCTGAAAGACGCCCTGGCTGTGGTGAAGAAATTCCGCGCCCAGCTACGTCACCATTTCCGCCTGGGGAGCTTCTGATGCTGGCCAAGCTCAAACGCAAATGGCAGCACCGTATGCTGAAGGATCCACGTTTTGCCATGCTGTTGGCTGACGACGAGACAGAAATCGTCAGCTTGGACTGCGAAACCACCAGTCTAAAAGTACAGGAAGCCGAGCTACTGTCCATCGGCGCGGTCAAGCTGCGCGGCAACCGCATCCTGTCCAGCACTGCTTTTTATGTATTGGTTAAGCCAACCCGAAAGCTGGAAAGCCGCAATATCAGTATCCACGGACTGCGACCCATGGACGTATCAGAAGGACTGGACGCCGACGAAGCCGTGCGACAGCTGCTGGACTTCATCGGCGGTCGCCCGCTGGTAGGCTATTACCTGGAATACGATGTGGCGGTACTCAACAAGTATGTACGCGGCATCACCGGCATCAGCCTGCCCAATCGGCAAATCGAAGTCTCCGGCCGCTACTACGACTACAAGTTCAAGCAGAACCCAGGAGCTTACATCGACCTGCGTCTGGCAGAACTGATCAGCGATTTAAACGTACCGGCCCTCCCGCGCCACGACGCACTGAATGATGCCATTACCGCCGGTATGCTTTATCTGGCGCTCCGGCAGCGCGGCTTTGGCTGATTATCTGCCTGCCGCCTGAAAATGCAAAAACCCGGCCATGGCCGGGTTTGTTCTGCATGCCTGCTGTCAACGCAGGTTCAATAGCCCATTTCCTCGTGCTGGGTTTCTACTTGCGAGCCAGCTCCCAGCGACATCATCAACAAAGCAACACGCTCGTGTACGATCACGGTATGGCTGTTGCCGGAAAACTGCATGAAACGACGCAGATCCTCGCGCACCTTACGGGAACCGGTCACGTCGATGATGATGTCCACCTGATCACCCTGCTCGGCAATCTCAATGAAATTGCTGGTTACTGGCACACCGCGCGCCTGCGCCAGCTGGATGCCGGGCAGACGCAAATCCAGATCGGCCACCCCAACCATTTCAACAAACGGGGCATCCAGCAGTTGCTGGAGCAGCGGGGTGCCAGTTACACCTGCGCCTATCATGCCGATTCGGTATTTTTCCATATCACCCTCAAAGCGTGCGGCAGATTATGCCTTTAGAATAAGAGCCGACACTCTAACAGCTGCGACAAGGCCCTGATTTGAGACAAATCAAACTGATTGCAGCCAAAGGAAGTGAAAAGGAGAACACACTAGTCTGACAGGCAAAAAAACCACAATACCCGTCCTGCGCAGCACTGCCGCAACAGGACGGGAGCCGCAGCCATGCTTGCTGCACCAAACCGGCAGACGCAGACGCAGTACCGCTAATGCAGGCTCTGCCGCGACAGAAAGCGCAGATAACCCACGCCCTCCAGCCAGAAGCCGCCATCAGCCAGCGGCGTGGCATCTTCCAGGTCACCCAGTGTCAACACCAAGTCCTGACCATCAACATGGGCTTCCAGCACGACATCATCTTCATCAGCAAACTCTTCCGACGCTCCGTGCTGATCCGGCTTGATAAACTGGTTGTTGACCTGAATGTAATCGGACTCATTCAGCAAGCGCAGGATGTTCATGGTAACCTCCGTGTGATGCAGTTGAGAGACAAGGTCACAGCCGACAGTTACCAGCCCAATGCGCCCGTCAGCTTGGGCAGCACTGTCAGGCCGCCCAGCATCGATCCGCATCTTCCATCATAAGCAGCCAAGCTCAGCCATCGACACCGCCTGGCTGCCGGTTACCACAAAGTGGTCCAGCAAACGACAATCCAGCAAGGCCAGCGTGGCACGCAGGCTTTCGGTGAGCGCCCGGTCAGCTGCCGAAGGTTCTGCCACCCCGGACGGATGATTGTGTGCCACGATCACGGCTGCCGCATTATGTTGCAAACAACGCCGCGCCACCTCGCGCGGGTAAACACGGGCCTCGGTGAGCGTTCCGCTAGCGACTTCCTCCACGGTAATCACCCGGTGCTGCGCCGTCAGAAACAGCACCACAAACACTTCAACATCACGCCGACCAATCACCCAGCGCAGGTAGTTCTTTACCGCATCCGGGCCATCCAGCGCATCACTCAGCTTCATTTCTTCGGCAAGCGCCCGGCGCGACAGTTCCTTGCATGCCATCAGCTGCGCATACTTGGCAGCCCCAAGACCGGGACAGCGTTCGAAATCATCAAGCCGACACCCCAGCAGCGCGGCCAGCGAACCAAACTGTGTCAGTAATTGCCGCGCCATGTCCACGGCGGTCATCCCCCGGATACCAGTACGCAGGAAGATGGCCAGCAATTCAGCATCCGACAGGGCCGCCGCGCCCTGGGCCAGCAATTTTTCACGAGGACGTTCGGCCAGCGGCCAATCGATGATGGACATGAATGATTTACCCTTACTCTGGCTATAGCCTGTTTGGAAGCAGTCGGCAAACATCATATCCATGCTCCGTCACCCTCCCCGCCCGGCCAAGGGACAGTTGCAAGCCGGCAGCGCGGCCATGCGGAAATTCCGGTAAACTTTCGGCTTTATTGCACAGTTCTCCGGAAAGCCCGATGACAGCCAGACGCATCCTGCTTGGCGTAAGCGGTGGTATTGCCGCTTACAAAGCTGCCGAACTGACCCGCCTGCTGGTCAAGGCCGGCCATCAGGTAGAAGTGGTGATGACCGAAGCGGCTACCCGCTTTGTTACTCCGGTCACCTTTCAGGCCCTGTCGGGCAATGCGGTCTACACTGATATCTGGGACCCGCGTCCAGACAATGCCATGGCGCACATCCAGCTGTCGCGCCGGGCAGATGCTTTTCTGATTGCCCCGGCCACCACCAATTTGCTGTACAAGCTGGCCCATGGTGTCAGTGATGATCTTGTTTCCACACTGGCGGCAGCCCGCACCTGCCCGCTCATCGTGGCCCCCGCCATGAACCGCCAGATGTGGCAGAACCCGCCCACCCAGCGCAATGTGGCCCAGCTCAAGGCTGATGGCGTAGCCGTCTGGGGGCCGGACTCGGGCGAGCAAGCCTGCGGAGAAGTCGGTGAAGGCCGCATGCTGGAGCCCGAAGCGCTGGCCGAGATGCTGGAAGGCTTTTTTGTAGCCAAAACCCTGGCAGGGAAAAAGGTGGTACTGACCGCAGGCCCCACTTTTGAAGCTATCGACACTGTGCGCGGCATCACCAATATCAGTTCCGGCAAGATGGGCTATGCGCTGGCACGCGCCTGCCGCGATGCCGGTGCCGAGGTGACGCTGATTTCCGGCCCCACCGGCATGCCCGCGCCGCTGGGCATGACCCGCATCAATGTAGAGAGTGCACGGCAAATGCACGATAGTGTGCTGCAGACTGTCGGCACTGCGGACATTTTCATCAGCGTGGCGGCGGTGGCCGATTACCGGGTAAAAAACCGCTCCGAACACAAGATCAAGAAAGGTGCCGGCCTGCCCGTGATCGAACTGGAAGAAAACCCGGACATCCTGGCTACCGTGGCCAGTCTGCCCGCCGCACCGTTCTGTGTCGGCTTTGCCGCTGAAAGCCAGAACCTGCTGGAATTTGCCGAGAGCAAACGCAAGAAAAAACGGCTGCCGCTGCTGGTGGCCAATCTGGCGCAACACGCCATGGGTGCGGACAGCAACCAGGTTGTGCTGCTGGACGATGCCGGAGCACATGCGCTGCCGGACATGCCCAAGCCCGCCGTGGCGCGGGCCATTGTCGAGCACCTGACCCGCCTGCTGCCGCGTTAAGTCGCAACCACAACCCGACCTTGCCCAACAAGGCAGGCCCATGCGGCCTGCCTGCCCATTTCATTTGCAGGAAAACCATCATGAAACCTGTTGTAGACGTCAAAGTGCTGGACCCGCGCCTGCACGACAACCTGCCTGATTACGCCACCCCCGGCTCTGCCGGCCTCGACCTGCGCGCTGCCATCGACAAGGACTTGCTGATTGCACCAGGTGAAACCCAACTGGTGCCCACCGGCATGGCCATTCACATTGCCGACCCCAAACTGGCGGCGATGATCCTGCCGCGCTCTGGCCTGGGTCACAAGCATGGCATCGTGCTGGGCAATCTGGTGGGGCTGATCGACTCTGACTACCAGGGCCAGCTGTTTGTCTCGGTATGGAACCGGGGCCACACGGCTTTCCGCCTGGCACCACTGGAACGTATTGCCCAGATGATCATCGTGCCGGTGGTACAGGTCGAATTCAATCTGGTGGATGACTTCAGCCAGTCAGAACGCGGTGAAGGCGGTTTCGGCAGCACCGGCCGCAGTTGATGGCTCTCGGCCGGCCAGCACATGGCCGGCCACCCGGTAGCATCCCTGTCATTGGCTGCCTATATTGGTGATGTCGTTTCTCATACAACAATATAGATGCAAGGGATGTGGCCTCAATGGAAATGCGCGGTACCTCTTCACACAACATGCCGTCCCCTTCCGCTCTGCCGGAAATCCTGGACAGCCTGGTTGAACTGACCGCCCAACGCGAACGCAGGACGCTGGAAATCAGCCTGCTGACCACGCTGCGCGAACTGATGAGTGACTGCACCATTGCGCTGTACAACTGTCGCTGGATAGATGGCCACCCCTGGTGGCGCATTCAGCTGGACAGCCTGGAAGATAACCCCACACAGAATCAACCCTGGACCCTGCCGGGCAGCAAGATGTTGCGCATCCTGTTGCAACAGGATGAACACCAGACGATACACCCTACCGATACCGGCCTGTGCGTACCGCTATACCAGACCAACCAGGTGGTTGCCGTCCTGATGGTGACACCGCCAGCCCAGGCGGTGGTGGACCACAAACTGCTGATTGCCCTGGCGCGCATTCATGAGAATTTTCTCAATCTGCTGCATGCCTCTGACAGTGACACCCTCACCGGTCTCTACAACCGGCGCAAATTTGATAGCCAACTGTTCTCGCTGGTGGGAGAGCCATCTGGTGACAAGCGCCACATACTGTTGCTGGCCCTGCTGGATATCGATCACTTCAAGCAAGTCAATGACAACTATGGACATATCATCGGCGATGAAGTCCTGCTGATGATGGCCCAGCGCATGCAACAGTATTTTGGCGAGGACGATGGTCTGTATCGCTACGGCGGGGAGGAATTTGCCATTGTGTTCCGCACCGTCAGCGAGGAAAAAGCCCAGGCCATTCTGGAAGGCTTCTGCACCCGCATTTCCAAGCACCCCTTTCCACAAGTGGGCCAGGTAACAGTCAGCATCGGCTTTACTCGGCTAGACCATGGCCTGTTACCAGCACAAATCATCGACCGGGCCGACAAGGCGCTGTACTACGTCAAAACCCATGGTCGCAATCACGTCTGCCAGTTTGAAACCCTGTTGCGCCAAGGTGTGGTGCAAGAGGTCGAAGTTGCCAGCGGCGACATCGACCTGTTCTGAAATCAATATAACGGGCAGCCGCCAGATCAGCGCAGGGAAAATGCCTCGTGGTGAAAACGCGGCGGCACGGAACGGCTGGCCAGTTGACGCTGCAGGTTTTGCCCCAAGCCCTCCGGCCCGCAGAACCATACATCTGCGGCTTCAGGCAGTGCCGCCACATCCAGCCGCTGACCATGATCGCTCTCCAGCAAGTGCAGGCGGATACCCAGCCGCTGGCAGGCACGGCGCACCTCATCCAGCCCGGCCGCCTCACTGGCCTTGCGCACACAATAGAAAAAATCCACCGGCATACCCGCCGGCCGCCAGGAAGACTGCAACCAGGCCAGGAAGGGCGTTACCCCCACCCCACCCGCCACCCACACCTGCGGCCCGGACAAGGGACGGCCATCCACCCCGCCGGTAAAACCACCATAAGGCCCCTCCAGCATCAGCTTGCTACCGGCTTGCACCCGGCCAGGCAAAGCAGCGGTGTAATCACCCAGCGCCTTAATGACAAAACGCAGTTCACCATGTCCCGGCCAGGCCGAGGCAATAGTAAACGGATGCGCGCCCTCGGCAGCATCCAGTCGCAGCAAGGCAAACTGCCCAGCCTGATGACCTGGCCAGCGCGGTACATCGCAACGGACTTCCAGCATATTGCCCGGCAAGATCTGCACCGCAGTAACCGTACCGGCATAACGCTGCAAGCTACCCACCTTACGCTGCATGGAGGCCAGTGCGGCATAAACACCAACCAGCAACAGCACGGCCAGCCCCCAGCCCAGCGGAGTCCACCAGAACGCTGTCGGCGTCAGGATGACGCTATGAAACACACCCATCAGGTAAACCGGGGCAAACAGCTTGTGCAATTTCCGCCAGAAGCCATACGGCACCATGCGCAGCAAGGCGATGATCACCAGGCCCAGAATCACCCAGGCCGACCACTCCCCCACCTGCTTGGCCAGAGCAGTCCAGGTAAATACATGCGGATGAAATGACCGTACCTTGGGCGCAATCAGACCAAGCTGGATCAACCAGCGCGGAGACAAATCCAGCAACCAGTGGCCAGCCAGCATCAGGCCGGCCGCAATACCCAGCCGACGGTGCAGGCGGTACATCTTGTCCAGCCCACCCCACAGTTTTTCCAACCACAGCGGGCGAATGCCCAACAGCATGCCCAGCGACATCAGCATGATCAGTTCCACACCGCTTAGCAGCATGAATTCACGACGCCAGGCAAAGTAATTGTCCGGCCAGGGAATGTACAACGCGTGACACAGCACGAAAGCCAGCGCGGTCAGCAGCATGGCACTGCTTAGCGGATAGGCAGTCCAGCGAAAAGTTTTCATGTCCAGAGTCCTGATTGGAAAGATTGAGGACATTGGACTACCGCCGCTTGTCCTGCCCTTTAAGCAGCAAGAGCGAGATGTTGCTTTGTAATAACGGGATGGCCGACCTTAACAATTATTCGCAAATCAGCACAAAACCGGTTACACCAGTAGCAGTGCTATTGACATCCACACCGGCGGCCCCATTTAATTGCCACTTTTAGCGCGCCGTACACTCTGCAGCGTCCACTTACTCTCCCCTTACAGGAAAATCTCATGGCCATTATCGTAAACGGCGTTGAAATCACTGAAGCCATGGTGCAGGCTGAACAGGAAAACCACGCAGACGCGCCCAACCCGCGCGACGCCACCATCCAGGAACTGGTGCTGCGTGAACTGCTGCTGCAAAAAGCCAAGGCCGAAGGCCTGGACGCTGCCAATCCGAATGCGGCCATTGGAGCTCTGCTGGAAAAGGAAATTCAGGTTGAGCCGGTAGACGAAGCCACTTGCCGCGCCTTTTACGATCAGTACCCGGAACGTTTCGCCGGTGGCGAATCTGCGGTAGCCAGCCACATCCTGTTCCCGCTGGGTGGCGGTGACGAACTGGGCAATATGCTGGCCAAATCCAAGGCCGAAGGCGTGCTGGCAGAAGTACAGGCCAATCCGTCGCGCTTTGGCGATCTGGCTCGCGAGCACTCCACCTGCCCGTCCGGCCAGCAAGGCGGCAACCTGGGCCAGTTTGGCCGTGGCCAGATGGTGCCGGAATTCGAACAAGCCGTATTCAGCACCGAAGCCGGTCAAATCACCCCCAACCTGGTGCAAACCCAGTTTGGCTACCACATCATTCAGGTCAACGAACGCAATCAGGGTGGTCAGATCAGCTTTGACGACGTCAAGGAACGCCTGCAGCAATACCTGACCCAGATGGCCGGCAACAAAGCCATGCACGAATACCTGGCCGGCCTGGTACAAGCCGCCAAGATCGAAGGCTACAGCATGCCTGCGCTGTAAGGCAGCCGCCGCGCACCTCGCTGCATGCAGACAAAGCCGGGCTTGCCCGGCTTTGTCTTACCGGCTAATTAAACAAAAGCAGAAAACTGTTTCAAACAAAAACCGGGAGCATTAACACCGCTCCGGTAACAGAAGGACACGGCCATGCACTTGTTCTGGTTCTTGATTGTCGGCATTGTCGCCGGCTGGTTGGCAGGTTTGCTGATCAAGGGAGAAGGCTTCGGACTGCTGGGCGACATGCTGATCGGCATCATCGGTGCCTATATCGGTGGCTACCTGTTTGGTGTGCTGGGCCTGAACGTCCACGGCATACTGGGCCACATCATCATGGCCACCGCCGGCGCCAGCGCACTGCTACTGGTGGTGCGCCTGATCAAGCGGATATAAAGTCTGTGGCGGGCAGCTGGCCGCAGGCCCGCCATGCAGCATCAGGCACGCGGCGGCTGGTTCAGCCCTGCTTGTACCGCCGGACGCGCCAGGAAGGTATCCAGCACACGCTGCACCTCGACAAAGTCGGCATAGCCCACCAGATCGCCCGCGCCATAAAACCCCACCAGATTGCGCACCCAGGGCAGGATGGCCATGTCGGCAATGGTGTATTCATCACCCATGATCCAGTGTCGCCCTTTCAGGCGGGCATCCAGCACGCCCAGCAGGCGGCGAGACTCGGCCACGTAGCGGTCGCGCGGGCGCTTGTCCTCGATATCCTTGCCAGCAAATTTGTGAAAGAAACCCAGTTGGCCAAACATCGGCCCTATTCCGCCCATCTGGAACATCAGCCACTGGATGGTTTCATAGCGCCCAGCCGGGTCTGCGGGCAGAAACTGCCCGGTTTTCTCGGCCAGATACAGCAGGATGGCACCGGATTCGAACAAGGCCAGCGGCTTGCCATCAGGCCCCTTGGGGTCGAGGATGGCCGGAATCTTGTTATTGGGATTGAGTGACAGGAATTCCGGGCTGAACTGGTCGTTGCTATCGAAACTCACCAGATGCGCCTCATACGGCAGGCCGCACTCCTCCAGCATGATGGACACCTTCACGCCATTGGGCGTGGGCAGGGAATACAGCTGCAGACGATCCGGATGCTGTGCAGGCCATTTGCCGGTGATAGGGAAGGAAGACAGATTGCTCATGAGGATGCCTTTGTAAGTGCCAGTCAGGCTGGCTGCGTGGGAGCGTAAGACGACAGTCGCACTTGCATAGTATGGGCAAAGAAGATACCAACAAGAACGATTTGCAGAACGCAGTGTTTTGCTGGCTGATCAGCAGGCCGTAGCAAGACAAGGTAAGTAAAATTGCCTTAATCATTTTGCGAAATCCTCCACTCACAATAAAATAGCCACCAATCATCAGGATTTGGATACGCGATATATCATGTACAGAGACCGTAAAATTGCCTTGGTTGTGCCTTGCTACAACGAAGAGGTTGCCATTCCCTTGGTCATCCGCGATTTTCGTCAGGCCCTGCCTGAAATGGACATTTACGTTTTCAACAATAACTCTGCGGACAAGACCAGAGAGGTATCACTAGGCTTGGGCGTGACAGTGATTGATGTCAACCTGCCAGGTAAGGGTAATGTAGTACGCCGCATGTTTGCCGATGTGGAGGCTGATATTTACGTCATGGTAGATGGTGATGCCACTTATGATGCGGCTTCGGTTCACAAGTTGATTGACAAAGTCATCGATGAAGGAGCCGATATGGTGGTCGGATGTCGGGAGGTCACCGAAGAGATCAGCCGTGCGGCTTATCGGAACGGTCATCAGCTTGGTAACAAAATGCTGACGGGCAGCGTACAGAAAATTTTTGGCGGCCAGTTCACTGACATGCTATCAGGCTATCGTGCCTTTTCACGCCGGTATGCCAAATCGTTCCCAGCCATTTCTCAAGGCTTTGAAATTGAAACCGAATTGACTGTACACGCACTGGAATTACGCATGCCTTATGCCGAGGTTGCTACGCCTTACGGCTCGCGTCCCGAAGGCTCCAGCAGCAAACTGTCAACTTACCGCGATGGTTGGCGCATTTTGAAGACCATCATCAAACTTTATGTACATGAGCGCCCAATGCAGTTCTACGGTTTTACCGCATTGTCCCTGTGCATACTATCGGTACTATTGGCCCTACCGCTCCTGCTGACTTTTATAGAGAGTGGACAGGTTCCGCGCTTCCCGACGGCCATTCTCAGCGCTTCCATCATGATTTGTGCGTTACTGTCCTGCGTAACCGGCTTGATTCTGGATAACGTCACCAAGGGTCGACACGAAAGCAAACGCCTCGCATATCTGGCGATTCCTAAAACATGATGACCAGCATGCGTTTCCTGCAGTTTGGTGTCGTGGGGGTTGCCGGCTTTCTGGCTGACTACGGCAGTTACTTGATATTCAGCTCCTTGTTGCCCTTCTATTTGGCTAGGCTGCTTTCATTCGCGGTAGCTGTCTGCACTACTTGGCTGCTTAATCGTTACTGGACCTTTCAGCAACATCCGTCCCGTCATGCATGGCCGATGGAATTGCTGATCTACTTTCTATCCATGTCATTGGGAGGGATGTGTAATCTGGGCACATCCTTACTGTTGCTCAATTTCATGCAACATGTAGCACATATTGCCTTGTACGCTCTTGCAGCTGGCAGTCTTACCGGACTCGGCTCCAATTATCTGCTGTCGAGCAAGTTAATATTCAACAACAGAGCCAAGGAGTTTTGATGCCCAGTCTTGCACTTCCTGTGGCGACATTCCTGTCACTGCTGCTTGCCGTCGTGCTTATAGGCTTGATGGTCAACCAGAAAATCCTGCAGCAAACACCATTGCAGTTTGGCAACCCCAGTCTGACTCTGTTTCTGGCAGCCACTAGCGGTTATGTTTTTCTCAGCCTGCTACTGTTTTTGCTAGGCTTGCTCAACGCCCTGACTCCATTTGGAGTAACAGCTAGTTTGATGGTTGCCTTTGCCTTGCTGTTTGACCGAAGCATGCTGCAATTGGGTAGCCTGATCCGACAATATGGCCGACTGGAGCTGGGGTTGATCCTGCTGGCACTGGTCTGCTTCCTGTTATTGCCAGCTCGTGTTTCTGGTCACAGTGATGACACTATGTACCACCTGCCGCTGGCACTTGGTTATGCCCAACATGCCGGGCTGTATATCAACCCTTACATCCGCTTTCCGCTCTTTCCACAATTTTCAGAACTACTGATGTCAACCGGCTTCATTTTTCTGAATAAGGAGCAAGGCACGCTGGTAGCCCAAAGCTGGATGGCCATGCCGGTCTTCATCATGTGGCTGGGAGTGAAAGGCTTGCTGGATAGCAAGGTATCCAGCAAGTGGCCTGGCTTTATCGCTCTCACCATGCTGGGTGTTCTGGCCCCGTTGAAACACACGCTGGGTTACGCCTATATCGATCAAGTACTGGCCTTGTATTGCTTTGCCATGTCGGCAGCTTTCATTTGCCTGTTCAATGTCCCACAGCTCAACAAACGCTGGTATCTTCTGGCCGCCCTTTATGCTGGAGCAGCGATCGGGACCAAGTACTTCGGTGTTGTTTACGTGGCAGGGGCCTATTTCGCGGTACTGCTGTTCGGGCGAGATCTACGCAGCGTATTGGCCAGCGGCATACTTTCACTGGTGGTTGGTGGTGGATGGTATCTACGCGCTTTCCTGGTGTCTGGAGATCCAATCCACCCAGCAGGTGGCAATATCTTTGGCTACTACCTGTGGAATGCGCAGGACCTGCTGGCTCAAAAAGCAGAACAAGCCACCTATGGTACTCACCACACCCTGCAATACATCCCCAGCGCCATCGTAAAGGCAGGGATGAAATCCATGCTGCTGATTCCCTGCACCCTCTATCGCTGGCCACGATTGAACAAGGGAGAACGTGCGGCATTGCTCAGCATTATCTTGTACTTCGCATTCTGGTTTTTTGTGACCCAAGTTGACCGCTATCTTGCCCCAATCAGCGGCATAGGTGTTTACTTACTGTGTCTCATGGCTGCGGATATTGCAGCAAGACTCAATCTGTTTCTAGAGAAAAAGTCAGGACATACCGTTCATAACTGGCAATGGATTGGGAAGATCCTGATGATTGCCGTTCTTATCAATCTCGTTCACAAGACCGCCCTGCAAGTTCGTGACCAATACTATGAATGGCAACAGATTCTGGACTCGCGCACGGGCCATGATCTGTTTATGTTTGCCAATTCACAACGAGATAAGTATGGAAACAGCTTGGTCAATATTAATCTTGAAACCTTAACCTTTTACTTCGATGGTATGGTTTATGGTCAGCTATTTGGCCCCGGCCGCTTTTCAGATCTACTCAAATGCAGTGGACGGCACTGTAGCCTGATACCGGCAGAACAAATGAAACAGTATTTGCTGGTACACAACAGCAAGTTACTTGTAACTCCGAACGGTATGATTGAGAACCAAGCAGATTATAATCGACTGTTCACTACACTCTACCAATCCAAGACGGGGAGTGTCCTTGCATTAAGATGAGCCAAAGAGCAAGCGCACAGAGAGGCTTTAGCCTTCTGACGTGACAACTCGACAAGCACCACCTGAAGCTTGCCGCCCGCATCTGGAGCTGCATCCCAACCGTTAACAACTCTACCCCATCAACTGCGCCAGCACCCAGGCCGCTGCGCGGCCGGGTTGGCGGGCTTGCGACCATACCAGATCCACCTGCACCGCCTTGGGCCAACCCGCCACTTTCAGCTCGGCCAGCTCATCCCCGCCAAAGTTGACCGCCAGCCAGCTGGGCAGTTCGGCCCAGCCAAAGCCCAGCCGCGTCATTTCCAGCAGTAACAGATAACTGGGAGCAGACCAGCAACGTGCGCTGAGCGTGGCGCTGGGCGGGCCGTAGTAGGTATTGAGCCGCAGCTCGCGCTCGGCGGCCAGTTGCTCGCGGCTGACACTGGACAGGCCTGCCAGCGGATGATTGCTGCTGACATACAGGCTGCTTTGGCTGGCGTCCGGCATCGGGTAATAACCGATATCTGCCGGGTAGCGTGCCAGCCCGGAGACAAAGCCCAGTTGCGCACGCCCGCTTTCCACCAAATCAATCACGTCTTCTTTTTCTGCCACCAGCGTTTCCAGCTCCAGTGCGGGAAATTGCTGCTCAAACAGCCGCAGCATCTGCTCCAGCGATTCGGACTGAAAGGTATCGGACAGCACAATGGTGAGCCGTGGCTCCAGCCCGCCCCCCAGCAGCCCGGCCACCCGGCTGAGGGCATCGCCAGCGTCCAGCAACTGGCGGGCATGGCTGAGTAACTGCTGCCCCGCCTGGGTAAGCACCGGCTGGCGACCACTGCGCTCAAACAGGCTGACTCCCAGATCGATCTCCAGATTGGCAATGGCTTCGCTGATGGTGGACTGGCTCTTGCCCAGACGCCGGGCGGCAGCAGAAAACGAACCCAGCTCGGCAGCCGTACTGAAGGCGGCAATGGCATCAAGCGACCAGGACATATCGGTTTCTCCGATGGATTTTATTTTTCTACTATCCGACAAACCAATCAGAATGTCATCCGAACCCAGCCTGCCACCCGCAGAAGAAAGGAAGCAAACATGCAAGCAGCAGACAACAAGCACCTTCACGAACGCATCTTGCATGCCGTGCTGTATGAAGTTTGCGCCATGGTGATGCTGGTGCCGCTGGCCGCCCTGCTAACCGGTAGCGGCATGGGCCAGATGGGGGTGCTGGCGCTGATGATGTCCTGCGTGGCCATGCTGTTCAACATGCTGTTCAACGCCCTGTTCGAGCGCGCGGAGCGGCACTGGGGCCTGCAGCGCACGCGATGGGTGCGCTGTGTACATGCCCTGCTGTTTGAGGGCGGGTTGGTGGTGATGCTGGTACCGCTGGCCGCCTGGTGGCTGCAGGTGTCGCTATGGCAGGCGCTGCTGCTGGATCTGGGCTTTTTCGCCTTTTTCCTGCCCTATACCTATGTCTTCAACCTGGCTTATGACCACTTGCGTCAGCGTGTCATGCAAGGCAGGCAAACTGTAGCCACACAAAGCAAATAAACAAAAGGAGACCGTGATGAACAACGCCTGGATTTTCCTGAGCATTGCCATTGTGGCTGAAGTAGTGGCCACCTCATCCATGAAGCTGACTGAAGGCTTTACCCGTCTTGGCCCCTCGCTGCTGACCGCCGCCGGTTACATGCTGTCGCTGTACATGCTGTCGCTGACACTGCGTCACGTGCCGGTGGGTGTGGTGTATGCCATTTGGTCTGGCGTGGGCATCGTGCTGGTATCTGTGGTGGCCTGGCAGCTGTATGGCCAGAAGCTGGACCTGCCCGCCATCATCGGCATGGCCATGATTATTGGTGGCGTGCTGGTGCTGAACCTGTTTTCCCGCTCAGCCGTGCACTAACACAGGTCGGCAGGCGCGCCTTTTCTCATCCGGGCTGGTTTAAAGCTGAGCTGGTTTAAAGCTAGGCCAGCGGCAGATCGCCACCCTGCAAAGCCAGCATACCGCCGCACACCTGATTGCGACCCTGGTGCTTGGCCTGATAAAGATAGTTATCCGCCTGCTTCAGCAGATTGCCGATATCGCTTTCTTCGGCGGCCGCCATGCCGATGCTGACGGTAAAGTGTAAATCTCCCAGCGGGGTGCTGATTTCCAGATTGGCCAGCGCGCGGCGCAGCTTGTCCAGTTGAGCCAGCATCACTGGTGCATGCACCTGCTGGCAGAGAATGACAAATTCTTCGCCACCAAAACGGGCAATGATGTCGTCCGGAAAAAACGACTCCAGCAGCCGTGCCATCTGGCTGATCACCCGGTCACCCATATCATGGCCATAGCCGTCGTTGATGCGTTTGAACAGATCGATATCCAGCACCGCCACACCGATATTGTGTCGCAGTCCGCTGATCTGTTCGAAAAAATGCCGCCGGTTGGACAGGCCGGACAGGTGATCCTTGTTGGCAGATTCCTTCAATGCCTGCAGGTTTTCCACAAACTCCACATTGCGGGTAACCCGGCAGAAGAACTCTTCGTAATTGAAGGGCTTTTGCAGATAATCATCGGCCCCGGCCTTGATGAAGCGGGCGGTCATGGTGGGGTCCTGGCTGCCAGAAATACCGATGATGGCCAGATGGGTGTGATCCAGAAAACGGCGCACGGTGCTGGTCATCCGCACCCCGTCCATGCCGGGCATGTCGTGATCGGTCAGCACCAGCTTGATGCCACGCTCCCGACGCAAGATGGCCAGTGCCTGTTCGGCATCTGCCGCCTCGATCACCTGATACAGATGCCGTTCCAGCTGGGTACGCAGAAACTGCCGCACGGCCTGGGAATCATCAACCACCAGCACTTTGATGCCGGGATTGACGCGGATACGCCGCAGCATCTTCATTACATACTCAAACGCCGACGGGCTTTCCTTGGGAATGTAGTCCACCACCGGCATGCCCAGCACCCGCTCACGCGTGGGCATGTCGTTATGTGCAGTCAGCACCACGGTGGGAATGCGGTTTTCCAGCAATAAGGGTAATACCTCGCCGCTGGGGGCATCCGGCAGGCAGTAATCCGCCACCGCCGCCATAAAGCGCGCGTCCTCCGCCAGCGCCTGGCGCACCTCGGCCAGGCTGGTTGCCGGCACAGCAACAAAGCCTTGCTTGTTGACCAGCCGACACAGGGGGCGAATCAGCATCAAGCTGTCTTCAATCACGAGAATGCGCGGTGCGTCCATGCGGATGGTGGATAGCTGTTCATCAAGAATAAGGACTGCATTATTGACGAAGCCCAGCTATCTGTCAGTAAAGCTTGTGTGACACCGGCGGCCGCCATCGCAGGCAGCCGGCTCGGAGAACACCGCGAAAACAGGTATAATCAACCCATTTTTTTCGTATAAAGAAGCGCCATTCATCATGGAACTTGCCAAGAGCTTTGAACCGGGCGATATCGAACGCCGCTGGTACCAACACTGGGAACAGGCTGGCTACTTCAAGCCGAGCATGGACACCACCAAACCGTCCTTCGCCATTCAGCTGCCGCCGCCCAATGTCACCGGCACCCTGCACATGGGCCACGCCTTCAACCAGACCATCATGGATGGCCTGACGCGCTACTACCGCATGAAGGGTGACAACACGGTGTGGATTCCCGGTACCGACCACGCCGGCATTGCCACCCAGATCGTGGTGGAACGCCAGCTGGCCGAACAAGGCATCAACCGCCACGACATGGGTCGCGAAGCCTTTACCGCCAAAGTGTGGGAATGGAAAGAAAAATCCGGCGGCACCATTACCAGCCAGATGCGCCGCGTAGGCTGCTCGGTGGACTGGAGCCGTGAATACTTCACCATGGACGACACCCGCGCCGAAGTGGTGACCGAAGTGTTCGTGCGCCTGTTCGAGCAGGGCCTGATCTACCGTGGCAAGCGCCTGTCCAACTGGGACCCGAAACTGGGCACCGCCATCTCCGACCTCGAAGTGGTTTCCGAGGAAGAAGACGGCCACATGTGGCACATCAAATACCCGGTAGTGGACAGCGACGAGTTTGTCACCGTTGCCACCACCCGCCCGGAAACCCTGCTGGGCGACGTGGCAGTGGCCATCAACCCCACTGATGAGCGCTACCAGCACCTGCTGGGCAAAGAGCTGCAACTGCCGCTGACCGGCCGCACCATCCCGGTAATCGCCGACGACTACGTGGATGCCGCTTTTGGCACCGGCTTCGTCAAGATCACCCCGGCGCACGACTTCAACGACTATCAGGTGGGCAAGCGCCACAGCACCCAGCTGATCAACGTGATGAGCCTGGAAGCCACCATGCTGGCCCGCGCCCAGGTGTTCGGCTTTGATGGCTCGGTACAAGGCACCATCGACCTGCCGGCCGCCTACGCCGGCCTTAGCACCAGCGCCGCCCGTAAAGCCATGCTGGCCGACCTGGAAGCCCAGGGTCTGCTGCTGGAAACCAAACCGCACAAACTGATGGTGCCGCGTGGCGACCGTACCGGCTCCGTCATCGAACCCTTGCTGACCGACCAGTGGTTTGTCGCCATGGACAAGGTAGCCGTGGACGCGAACGGCCAGCCCGACCCCACCGGCCAGTCCATCGCCGCCAAGGCCATCGACGCGGTACAGTCCGGCGAAGTGCGCTTCATCCCGGAAAACTGGGTCAACACCTACAACCAGTGGATGAACAACATCCAGGACTGGTGCATCAGCCGCCAACTGTGGTGGGGCCACCAGATTCCGGCCTGGTACGACGAAGACGGCAACATCATCGTCGCCCGCAGCGAAGCCGAAGCCCAGGCCAAAGCCCCGGGCAAAACGCTGCGCCGCGAACAGGACGTGCTGGACACCTGGTTCTCCTCCGCCCTGGTGCCCTTCTCCACCCTGGGCTGGCCGGAAGAAACCCCGGAACTGAACGCCTTTGTCACCTCCAATGTGCTGGTAACCGGTTATGAAATCATCTTCTTCTGGGTAGCCCGGATGATCATGATGACCAAGCACTTCACCGGCAAGGTGCCGTTCCGCGACGTGTACATCCACGGCATGGTGCGCGACCACGAAGGCAAGAAAATGTCCAAGTCCGAGGGCAATGTGATTGACCCGGTGGACCTGATCGACGGCATCAAGCTGGAACCGCTGGTGGAAAAACGCACTACCGGCCTGCGCCGTCCGGAAAAAGCCCCGCAGATTGCCAAGGCCACGGAAAAACTGTTCCCGGAAGGCATTCCGGCCTACGGGACTGACGCCCTGCGCTTCACCATGGCCAGCTACGCCACCCTGGGCCGCAGCGTCAACTTCGACTTCAAGCGCGCCGAAGGCTACCGCAACTTCTGCAACAAGCTGTGGAACGCCACCCGCTTTGTGATGATGAATGTGGAAGGCAAGGACTGCGGTCAGGATGAAAGCCTGCCGCTGGAATTCAGCTTTGTTGACCAATGGATCATCGGCCGCCTGCAACAAGCCGAAGCCGACGTCACCAACGCGCTGGAAACCTACCGCTTCGACCTGGCCGCCCAGGTGATCTACGAATTCATCTGGAACGAGTACTGCGACTGGTATGTGGAACTGGCCAAGGTACAGCTGCAAAACGGCAACGAAGCCCAGCAACGCGCCACCCGCCGCACCATCGTGCGCGTGCTGGAAGTCGCCCTGCGCCTGACCCACCCGCTGATGCCCTTCATCACCGAAGAGCTGTGGCAAACCGTCGCCCCGCTGGCCAATGCCAAGCACACCGACTCCATCATGCTGGCGCAATGGCCGGTGGCGGTGCAGGAGAAGATCAATGCCGAGGCCAACGCCCGCATGGATGCCTTCAAGGACATGGTGAACGCGGTGCGCAACCTGCGTGGTGAAATGGGCATTGGCCCGGCGGTCAAAGCCCCGCTGTTCATCGAAACCAGCGATGCCACGGTGGCGGATTACATCCCCTACCTGAAGCTGCTGGCCCGCCTGACCGAGGGCAGCATCGTCGCCACCCTGCCGGCAGACGACGCCCCGGTAGCCATGTCCGGCAACGCCCGCCTGATGCTGAAGGTGGAAGTGGACAAAGCCGCCGAAACCGCCCGCCTCACCAAGGAGCTGGGCAAGCTGGACGCCGAGCTGGCCAAGCTGACCGCCAAGCTGGAAAAACCGGGCTATGTAGACAAGGCCCCGGCGCACCTGGTGGAGCGCGACAAGGCCCAGCTGGCAGAGCTGAACGACAAGATGGACAAAGTGAAAGTGCAGCTGGCTAAGCTGGCCTGATCGACTTCATCCCGCATGCAGAGCCCACCGTTTGGTGGGCTTTTTTGCGTCTGGGGTCAAATAAAACCAAGGCAGTGGAGGTTCATGGCGAGTGCGAGAATGGCAGCTACCAGCCAGGAGCGGACACTGCCTAGATGCGAAATCAAAGACCTAAGTTCGGCCTAAGCGGTCTTTCTACGGCTTGCTAGACAACGGCTGGTTTACACAGAATGTCGGACATACTGCTTGTTGGGCTACAAAACCAAAAGCTATCACAGTCCTGTGATCGGGCCCGAGCAGCCTCTGGCCAGGCAGCCTTGCTAGCGGGCAACCTGAGCAGATACTAGCACCGCTACGGTAGTAGCCGCTTAATGGGGCCTAGTTGACATTTTTACTCCTAGAACATCTTGTCTGAATATGACTACCAGTCAGTTCTGGCCTTGTTCCGTATCTTTCCAGCAATTCAGTGCTTGAATCTGCTGGAACCATCGTCCAATTTGGCTAAATTGCATGAGTGGAAGCTTGGCACGATGCCAATCGCCAAGCGGTGCTGCAATAGCAAGGTCAGCAAGAGACAGTCGGCTGCCACAGATCCACTCCCGCCCGGCAAGATGTGTGTCGAGAACCTGGCAAGCATCGACAAACATGGCTTCAGCGCGCTCAACTTCAGTCTGGCTGGCTGGCCCTAAGCCTGCCATCCCCTTAATTGAATTTTCCCAGTTAAGGATGCTGATCGCCGGCATCAGATGTTGACCGCACCAGAACATCCAGCGACTCGCATCTGCACGTTGTTGTGCTGTTTCAGGATGCAGTGACTGATCCTGAGCCAACTCGGCCAGGTACTGCATGATGGCGTAAGACTCCCAGAGCACATATTCGTCGTCTTCAAGAACGGGAACCTGATGATTCGGGTTCAGCTTCAAGAAGGGTGGCGTATTTTGCTCGCCACGAAACAGATCAACCGAAATTAGCTCAAGCGGTATGCCAAGATGGCGTGCTACGAGAAGTACCCGGCGGCTACAAGAAGAAAGAGGATGGTAGTAAAGATGCATGGCTCACACTCCAGTGGTTGATCTAAAGTGATGCCATCGTATTCGCAACTACTGACAGTTTCTGTCAGTAGTCATGCTGCTGTTAATCTGGACCTAGTTGTTTTTGCCGATTTTGTTGCTGCTGGCCTGCTGGTAGGCATCACATGTCCGCCACTCTTTCAATAATTCTTGCTTCCGGCGCGGATAGTGATCTTGGGTAATGAGTAATGCCGAGATACGGTCTGTCCTGAAGTGTCGGAAATCCTGACGTACTTCACACCACCCGGCTAGCATGCGTACATGATCGAAATAGCCTAACGCCAGTGGCCAGATTGTTCGCTGCGTGGCATTGCCCTGCACATCACAGTAGTCGATACGCAGTTTGTGTTCACTCCGAATGGCCTGGCGGATTAGCGATAAGTCCACCCTATCAGTTTCCGCCTGCGAGGGTGTTCCCACCATAAGAGAACTGCTATTCAGGGTATGACGCAATTCTTGTGGCAGAACTGAAGAAATTTTGGCGAGTGCATTTTTTGCCGCACTACCCAGAGGCGTGTCTGTCCGTTTGGCTACCCATTTCGATCCAAGTACCAGTGCTTCAATTTCCTCTGCTGTGAACATCAAGGGTGGCAACATGAATCCAGGCCGCAAGACATATCCCAGCCCAGGCTCACCCTCAATATCGGCACCTTGTGCCTGCAAAGTGGCGATATCCCGATAAAGTGTTCGCAGACTGACCCCGAGCTCATCTGCGAGGCAGGCCCCGGTGACAGGGAAGCGGTGGTGCCGTAAGGCTTGAAGTAGGGTAAACAATCTTTCCGTACGAGACATGAACACTCTGCTAGGTGATCAGAATTAACCATTTTGTCATATTTGGTCAGGCACCAAGCATCCTTTCGTGGGTATAGCGGCATCCAAATAAGATCAGACTGGGTTTCGGCCAGAGCTGTCATTCCCCCCCATCTAAGCAATGGCTGCTTCTGTATCAGAAAGCAGCCATTCTGGAGTCG